>BTQO01000061.1:0-7957 GCA_036985915.1 Gammaproteobacteria bacterium
AGCTGTGCGTGCGCAGCTTCATGCGCGGGCCGAACAACTTTTGGCCGGTCACCGTTGCCGCCCGGTCATACCGGACAATTTCCACCTGACGCTTTACTTTATGGGGGATATCCCGCCCGATCAGGCCCGTTGCGCGACCCGCGCGGCCGAGTTGATTCGCGGACAATCCTTTAGCCTGACGCTGGACGGCGCCGGGTTCTTTGCGCGTCCCCGTGTGATTTGGCTGGGCTGCCGGTCCGTACCTCAGGCATTACAGGCCTTGGCAGGTGCGCTCAACGAGCAGCTCAAGACCTGCAACCAGGCAGGCGAAGAGCATCCCTATGTGCCGCATATGACTATTGCCAGGAAGGCGCATACCCCCGTTGTTACAGCGATTGATCCCGTGACTTGGCGGGTTGATACGTTCACCTTGGTGCGTTCCCGCAAGCCACCTAAAAAGGGCTACGAAGTGATCGGCCGCTGGCCTTTAAAACCCTGATCACGAGCAACGATTCAGCGTGGTTGTGTTCAATCGTAAAGCTTTTAGAGAAAGGCCCAGCCGGCAAAGGGTTCAATTTCTTCCCGATTCAGCACGATCAGTTGGTAGGCATTCGGATTCATCGTGTGATCGATGGATGTGTCCACGGACAATTTCTGCAGCACATAGCCCACCAGCGCTCTTCTCACAGTAAGTTCGATGACCTTGTCCGTTACACCGTAATCAAGCAGCAGGTTCATCTTGCTTTGTTCGCTTAAATTCGGGTGTGGCGTTAATTCAAGCGTGATGAACTCGCTCCAGTCATCATCGTACTGGGCGCTGGATTCTGCGCTCTCATCCAGGCATTGGGCCTGCACGATTCGCGACAACACAAAGTCACGGAAATCGTAGCTGTCTTCACTGTATGCCCTGATATGCCAGCGCAGACCGGTATGGATCAACGAATGGGGTTCAATCAACCGGCGTTCCTGATCGTTGCGATCGGAGAGCGAACGATAGTGCACGCTCAGTTTCCTCTCACCCCTGATGGCACGGATGATCTGGGCCAAAACGGCCTTGTTAGGGAGCCGGCTGGGCATCGGCAGCGCATCGACGGGAATGCCGTAAATCGACTGTTCTTCAAGGGCAATACCGGCAACGGGTAAATTGGCGGCGATCATGGGCAGCACGGTGCCGGGTGACAAATCGGCAAACCGTTCCTTGAATGTGTCGCTGGGCACAAAGCCGAACACCTTGTGTTTGTAGGTCAGGTTGTCCGGTGCGATCTGGCTGTAAAATTTCAAATCCTTGGTCGCGGCCGCATCCGAGATCCCGAAGGTTTTGGCGATGTCGCTGCGTGTCACCACGCCCGTGTAGTACGCCATCAATTCGATGTACTCAAGCCTTCGCCGGGTGGCTCGCTTGATCTCGCGAATCGGCTTGTCGGGTGAAACCATGATCAGACTCCGGGGGTGGCTAAGGCGCACGAGCCGCGCCATGACCTGGGAGTGTACAATAAAAAACGATATAAGGTAAATAATATTATGTAGTAATTTATATTGACATCAATAAATATATACACTAAGGTTATGTCATGAGTCGTGGCCAAAATGGCGATCGTCGCGTATTTAACCGGGCTATTGTTGATAGCCCCTAGCTGGAGAATGGAAATGGATGATAAGGGTAACGATCAGAAAAAGAAGGCACTGGCAGCAGCGTTAAGCCAGATCGAAAAGCAGTTTGGTGTCGGCGCGGTGATGAAAATGGGCGACCAGCCGAACAGGCAGATGCCGACGGTGAGCACCGGTTCGCTGGGCCTTGATATCGCCCTTGGGGTGGGCGGCTTACCGTATGGCCGTATTGTTGAAATATATGGCCCGGAGTCTTCCGGCAAGACCACGCTGACGCTGTCCGTGATTGCCGAGGCGCAAAAGCAGGGTAAAACCTGCGCATTCATCGATGCCGAACACGCACTGGACCCGACGTATGCCGAGAAGCTGGGTGTGAATATTGACGATCTGCTGGTATCACAGCCGGATACCGGCGAGCAGGCATTGGAAATTTGCGACATGCTGGTTCGCAGCGGCGCCGTAGAGCTCGTTGTCATTGACTCGGTTGCGGCATTGGTGCCAAAGGCAGAGATCGAGGGCGAGATGGGGGACATGCATATTGGATTGGCTGCCCGGCTCATGAGCCAGGCGCTGAGAAAACTCGCCGGCAACATCAAGCGGGCAAGTTGCTGTGTAATCTTTATCAACCAGATCAGGATGAAGATCGGCGTGATGTTCGGTAATCCGGAAACCACGACCGGCGGTAATGCACTGAAGTTCTATTCATCGGTGCGGCTCGATATCCGCCGTATTGGTGCCATCAAGAAGGGTGAAGAAGTTATCGGTAACGAAACCCGGGTCAAGGTGGTTAAAAACAAGGTTGCGCCGCCATTTAAGAAAGCAGAGTTCGAAATTCTCTACGGTGAAGGTATTTCGCGCTTAGGAGAACTGATTGATCTTGGTGTAGCGCACGATTTAATCAAGAAATCGGGTGCCTGGTACAGTTATGGCAAGGACAGGGTCGGGCAAGGCAAGGAACAGGCCAAGGCCTATCTTAAGGAAAATCCCGGAGTTGCCGAAGAGATTGAGCAGAAACTCATGGAGATACTGCTTCCTGCGCCGATAATCAACGAAGAACTGGTTGAAGTAGCCGAAACCGCATAGCGATTCAGGACCCATAACAGGGAACGAACGGTTGCCGAATAGTTTATTGATTAGCTTGCCGCATTGATCGTTTGGGCGATAGTTTAGTTGCCAGCATCCGAAAATAGTTGATGAGGATTGCCATGCGGGCATACTTAAAGGAAAATCCGTACATTATCGGGGCAATCGACGCCCAGTTGCGCAACGTCGCAGTTAGCATGAGACGAGCCAGCGCAAACGATGGTGCGGGAGAGGAGGTTTGCTCCTGAAACAGGCATCTTCCGCCTATCAACAGGCATTGCGTTGGCTTGCGCGGCGTGAGTATGGTGCTGCGGAGATAACGCATCGACTGATCGCGAAGGGGTTTAGTGAAGCGGAGATTGCGCAGGCACTCGAATCTCTTAAGGATGAAGGGTTGCAAAGTGATCAGCGCTTTGTGGAATCGTTTATTCATTCTCGTTATGAGCGCGGTCAGGGGCCTGTCAAAATTCTGCATGAGCTGCGCAAACGGGGGATTTCCACGGCAGTCACTGAACAACTGTTGTCTGAAACGGGGTTTGATTGGGCTGCATGCGCCAAAAGCGCAAGGCGCAAGCGTTACGGAAAGGCAGTGCCTACCGGGTTTCGTGAGCGAGCCCGTCAAATGCGTTACCTTCAGGCGCGTGGATTTACGCATGATTTAATCGACCAGGCCTTTGCACAGGATGATATTGAGAGCGACTGACAGCCAATAACTTCGAACATGCTTACGAGTGCACAACTGCGTCAGAAGTTTTTAGACTTCTTTGAGGCGCGCGATCATGAAGTCGTGCCGTCCGGTCCGCTTGTGCCCGCGAACGACCCGACATTGCTGTTTACCAATGCTGGCATGGTTCAGTTCAAGGAGGTTTTTCTTGGTAATGAAAAGCGTGCGGTTAAGCGGGCCGTGAGTTCGCAGCGCTGTGTGCGCGCAGGCGGCAAGCACAATGATCTGGAAAATGTTGGTTATACCGCGCGCCATCACACCTTTTTTGAAATGCTGGGTAATTTCAGTTTTGGTGACTACTTCAAGCAAGAAGCGATTCGATATGCCTGGGATTTCTTAACCGTAGAGGTGAAGTTGCCACCAGAGCGTCTGTGGGTAACGGTCTACGAAGGCGATGACGAGGCTGCAGATATCTGGTTAAAAGAAATTGGTATCGATAAAACACGCTTTGCACGAATTGGTGCCAAGGATAATTTCTGGTCAATGGGTGATACAGGACCTTGCGGCCCGTGTTCCGAGATTTTCTACGATCATGGCCCCGAGATTCCCGGTGGGCCACCCGGTAGTGCGGATGCAGACGCGGATCGTTTTGTTGAAATCTGGAACCTGGTTTTTATGCAGTATGATCGGGATCGGGAGGGTAATTTAAATCCGCTGCCGCGACCTTCGGTCGATACCGGCATGGGTCTGGAACGATTGGCGGCAGCGCTTCAAGGTGTCCATAACAATTACGATACGGACCTGTTCAGGGATCTGATAAAAGTTGTTGCCAGGGTTACCGGCAGCAAGAATTCAAGCAACAAGTCTTTATGCGTCATCGCCGATCATATTCGTTCCTGTGCATTCCTGATCGCGGATGGTGTGTTGCCCTCCAACGAAGGCAGGGGTTATGTGCTTCGACGCATTATTCGTCGCGCGATCCGGCATGGCCATATGCTGGGTGCGCGGAATCCTTTTTTCTACCGACTGGTGGATGCACTGAATCAACTCATGGGTGAAGCCTATCCCGAGCTGACACGTGCCAAGACGCAAATCGAGCGGGTTCTGCGTCAGGAAGAAGAACGTTTTGCCGAAACCCTGGAGCATGGATTGAAGATCCTGGAAGAAGACATTGCGCACATGCACGGCGAGACCATTCCCGGCGAAACTGTGTTCAAGTTGTATGATACCTATGGATTTCCGGTTGACCTGACCGCGGATATTGCACGTGAACGTAATTTGAAGCTGGATATGCAGGGGTTTGAACAGAATATGGACAAACAGCGCGAGCGAGCCCGGTCAGCGGGTAAATTCGAGGCTGACACTGGCCGCATGTCAGTGAAAAACAATTCGATCTTTACCGGTTACCAGCATCTGGAGGACGATGGCAAGGTGATCGCCATATTCCGCGATGAGGTACCGGTTAACGAGTTGGCCCAGGGTGAGCCAGGCGTCGTCGTGCTCGATCGCACACCCTTTTACGCAGAATCCGGTGGCCAGGTTGGAGATAGCGGCACATTATCGGGCAGCAATGCTGCATTTACCGTGCAGGACACCCGGAAACTGGGCGCAGCCCATGGCCATATTGGGGAACTCAAAACAGGTACCTTGAAAATAGGGGATACCATGCATGCCGTGGTCGATCCCGGGATAAGACATGCCACGGTATTAAATCACTCGGCGACGCACCTGATGCACAAGGCGTTGCGTGATGTATTGGGTGACCATGTGCAGCAAAAGGGCTCACTGGTAAACCATGAACGAACCCGTTTTGATTTTTCACACTTCGAGCCGATGACGCCCGAACAAATTGCTGACGTGGAAAAGCGCGTTAATGCGCAGATTCGACACAATGAAGATACCAAGGCAGCTGAGATGTCGATGGATGATGCAATGAAGCAAGGCGCTATGGCCTTGTTTGGTGAAAAGTATGGCGATAAGGTTCGTGTATTATCGATAGGTGATTCTACTGAATTGTGTGGTGGTACACATGTTCACCGGGTTGGCGATATTGGTTTATTTAAAATTATTTCTGAAACAGGCGTTGCTGCAGGTATTCGTCGTGTTGAAGCCATCACCGCCGACAACGCATTGAACTGGCTGAATGATAATACCCGGCAACTGGATCGGGTTTCCAGGCTGTTAAAGTCGTCGCGCAATGATGCAGCCGAAAAGCTGAAAAGCTTGCTGGACCGTTTTCGCGCCATGGAGAAGGAACTGGAACGGGTGAAGGCAAAATCCGCGAGTGCTGCGGGGAGCGATCTGGCAGATCGTGCTCAGGACATCGATGGTATCAAGGTGTTGGCGGCCGCCTTGGAAGGCGCGGATCCAAAATCATTGCGCGACACGGTCGATCAGCTTAAGAACAAGTTACAGCATGCTGCGATTGTTCTTGCCTCAGTGCATGATGGTAAAGTGATCCTGGTTGCAGGGGTTACCAAACCGGAAACTAAGCGCATCAAGGCCGGCAATCTCGTCAATGTGGTGGCCAGCCAGGTTGGCGGCAAGGGCGGTGGCCGCCCGGATATGGCACAAGCAGGCGGTGATAACCCGGCGGCTCTGGAAGATGCATTGAAATCCGTTCCGGCCTGGATTAAAGCGCAGCTTGGTTGAATGCACGGTTTTGCATTGCTCGCTTGATGATAGACATATCCGGCCAGACTTCATTAAACATGGCCTGGATCTAAATAAACATAACACGTGATTGATTAATGCCTTTGATCGTACAGAAATATGGCGGCACCTCGCTTGGCAGCATCGAGCATATTGAGTCTGTTGCCGAAAAGCTGATTGAATACCGCAAGCAGGGTAATGAACTGGTAGTTGTTGTGTCTGCCATGAGCGGCGAAACCAACCGCCTTATCGATCTTGCCAGGAGTATCGATCATTATCCGAAACCACGTGAGCTCGATGTGCTGCTCGCCACGGGCGAGCAAACTACCATCGCACTGCTGAGCATAGCGCTGGAAAAACGTGGCTGTCCCGCCCGTTCTTATACCGGGCACCAGGTGCACATCCTCACGGATAGCGCCCATAACAAGGCACGTATACGCAGTATTGAAGATGCACGCATCCGGGAAGACCTGGCCGCTGGCCGTATCGTTGTGGTCGCCGGATTTCAGGGTGTCGATGAGCATGGCAACATCACCACGCTGGGCCGTGGCGGGTCAGACACCTCGGCTGTGGCGTTGGCAGCAGCGCTCAAGGCAGACGAATGCCAGATATTTACGGATGTGGATGGCGTGTATACCACCGATCCACGCGTGGTGCCGGAGGCGCGGCGGCTGAAACGCATTACGTTTGAAGAGATGATGGAGATGGCCAGTCTCGGTTCCAGGATTTTGCAGATCCGTTCGGTCGAGTTTGCCGGTAAATACAATGTACCCTTGCGTGTGCTCTCGTCGTTTCAGAAAGGCGAGGGAACGCTCATTACTTATGAGGATAAAGACGTGGAACAACCAGTCATATCAGGTATCGCGTTCAACCGTGACGAGGCCAAGATAACCGTCGTTGGCGTGCCCGATCAGCCGGGTATCGCACACCGCATATTAAGCGCAATTGCTGATGCCAATATTGAAGTGGACATGATTGTTCAGAATGTTGGGCAGGATGAAACCACCGACTTTACATTCACTGTGAATCGAAATGATTACGAAAATGCGCTGGGTATTCTCAGCGATATTGCAAAAGACATGGGTGCGCGCGAGACATTAGGCGATGACAAAATCGTGAAGATTTCAGTGGTAGGTGTTGGTATGCGTTCCCATGCAGGGATTGCCAGCCAGGCATTCTCGGCATTGGCCAAGGAAAACATCAATATACAGATGATATCGACCTCGGAGATCAAGATATCGATGGTCGTCGATGAAAAGTATCTGGAACTGGGTGTGCGTGCGTTGCACAGCACCTTTGATCTCGATGAGACATGACGGGGGCGTGTTTGGTGGTTTCCACTGATGCTTTGGTGGATAATGGATCGCGCACGGCCGTACTCGTGCGATAAACAATAAATACCACGGCAAGATTGCCAGGTAAATTTGCAGGGAAATCAGGGATGTCTGCTAAGGCCGGGATGAATCCAGGCAGGAGTGAGGATGATGTTGATACTTACCAGGAGAGTCGGAGAGACCTTGATGATCGGGGACAATGTGTCGGTGACCGTATTGCGCGTTAAGGGCAACCAGGTGCGACTTGGTGTGAATGCACCGAAGGAAATATCTGTACATCGCGAGGAAATCTACGAACGGATCAAGCGCGAGCAAGATGTGCCACCCAAGCAGGAGCAAGATGTAGCACCTGAGCAGGAGCAGGCAAGCACCGCCTGATCTGCTGGCTGTCGGGACTGCGACAGCAATCATGATTGTCTATCGTCACTTTCACTTGCGCTTCATCGGGAGCGCGGCTTAGATCTTGATTGCATCAAGACATCCCGAATGTTGATTCTGTCGGATACCGGAGAGATGGCCGTTCTCGCACCTCCCTGTGCTTCACGGCACCTGTGCATCCATGCACAATGGCCGCTCTCGCACATTTTGATCACGGGTGATCTTATGCCGTGGAGTGCATGCGACCTACAGGGAAGTA
>BTQO01000062.1:0-7812 GCA_036985915.1 Gammaproteobacteria bacterium
GTGACATCTTCCGGTCTGCGCCTTGTTGACCGGGCGGCAGGTAGCGGTCCAGGTCAATGGCATCGATATCGAGGGTGAAGGTGTACGCGGGCTTTTCGAAGTTACGCAGCGCAAACTTGCCACGGATCTCGGTGTCATCCAGCTTCAATATCAGGTTGGAAAGATCGACCCGCTCTTTCGTAGCGGACACCTCCAGACTGGCCGAGGCGCGCGTCAACACCTTGGGGTCAGTGGTCTCAGGCACGGCTTGCCCGAGTGCCGCGAGCACCTCGCGGGGGCTAAACGCCGCCACCGTCAGACCGCCGCTGAACACCGGCGCTGACATCACCCGTTGGCCTGTAAGATTCCCCGCTATCGACATGTTCAACAGGTTGGCCCTGAACTCCTGCAACACCAGGGTCTCGGCGCCCTGGTCAAAATGGACTTTGGCGCTGATACGGTCATCCGCGCCGGTATCCACACCCTTCGGGAGCGGCTGTCCCAGGCCTGCCGCCAAGACGCTTAGGTTGATCTTGTCAACAACGAGCTGGCCATCAATCACCGGCGCCTCGATGATCTGGCGACCATTGATCGAACCATTCAATCGTGCACCGGGCACCGTGCCACTGAAATCGCTCAGCGCGAGCGTTTGCGCGGCCAGGTCAGCACTAAGCTGTGCCGCCAATGTGGCCTGAACACCGGCCGGCGGCAACCCCTCGCCACGGGCGTTGACTGAAATCTTCAGATCCGCCAATGCATAACGCCCAGCCTTTGGATCCGCCGATAATACACCACTGATTTCCAGGCGACCGCCCTGCTTCGGCTTGGAACGTGTGAAATCAAAACCCACCGCCAGCTTGACCGGTTCGCCGGGTTTAAGAGCACCGGTTTCGATATTCAAATTGGCCAGTTCATAGCGCACACCTAGCTGCCGGTCATCCCAGACCAGCCGTGCATCGCGAATAGCCACACCACCGATGGCAAAGCCGGCCAACGCTACGCCACCGGTTGAATCGGTTGTCGGTTGTTCAGCCGGCAGGCGGGTTATCAGGTCTTCCCAGTTGGTCTTGCCAGACTTGTTTTTAACCAATGTGACGGATAAACCTTCAACACGCACACGATCCATCACCAGCTGCTTACTGAACAAGGGCATCAATGCGACCCGGATTTCAGCCTCGCTCAAACTGGCAAAGGGTTGCGTACCAAAGCCCCTGGCATTGCCCAGTGTGATGGCACCCAGTTTCAATCCCAGCCAGGGTGTAAAGGTCCAGGCAATATCGCCATCGATCGCGAAGCTGCGGCCTGTTTGTTTTTCTACCACCGCGGTAATCTCGGGCTTGAAATCATTGGGATCAACCAGCGTGACCACAGCAACAGCGGCAACCACTAAAACCAGTACCAGCGCACCGGCGAGCCAGATAAGCAGTTTAATCAGTTTCATCAATATTGCCTGACATGTGATTGGTTAAGAGGGAACAATCATGCACTCCAGCATTGTAACTGGAGCGGGTGATGGGGATCGAACCCACATTAGAAGCTTGGGAAGCTCCGGTTCTGCCATTGAACTACACCCGCAGATTTAATCGTAATGATGCTGGCGTGGCCCGGTATGCGAAAAAAGTTCATGAACACTCAAGGCGCATACCGTGCGCAGCTGGTTTCCGTTTCCCATACGGCAACATCATGCACAGGGTAACCTTGTTTGTGTACAAAACCATAAATCATCCGTGCGATATTCTCTGCCGTGGGATTGTCCTCCATACCATGAACCCGTTCACCGCCTTGTTTGAGACAATCGAGTACCGGGTCGGCCTGATTCAACAGCATCGTGTGGTCGATTGTTTCATCAATCCAGTCCTTGATCAGATGTTTGATCTCGACAAAATCGTACAGCATCCCACGCGAATCAAGCGCTGGTCCCGTCAGGGTAATATCCGCACGGGCATTATGGCCATGCAGATGCCGGCACTTGCCTTCATAGTGAAGCAAACGGTGTCCATAGCAAAAATGAATCTGGATTGTGACACTGTACATAATAAATCATCATCCTGCGGGTTGGCACCGGTAGTGTACAATGACGTGCTCATACAATCTCAAGCATCTTTTGGCCATGGAACTGACCGTCAACGGACAACCAGAATTGCTGGCAACCGGCAGCACTATGTCGGCGTTACTGACACACCTGAGCCTCGCCAACCGCAGGATCGCCATTGAAGTCAACCATGAGATCGTGCCACGGAGCATTTATGGGCGTTTTCAACTCCATGAGGGTGACCGGGTAGAAATCGTGCATGCCATTGGAGGAGGCTAAATCCATGTCCGCAGTAAATACCGCCAATCGCGTGCCGGAAGTCAACCCGGGTCATGCGCTACAGATCGCCGGCCAAAGCTACCAATCCCGCTTGCTGGTGGGTACGGGCAAATACAAGGATCCAGAAGAGACCCGCTTAGCGATTGAAGCCAGCGGCGCCGAAATCGTCACCGTCGCCATTCGACGGTCCAACATCGGTCAATCACCCGATGAGCCGAACCTGCTCGATGTACTGCCCCCGAGCCGATATACCATCCTGCCCAATACGGCCGGTTGCTATACCGCTAAAGATGCCGTGCGCACCTGTCACCTGGCGCGTGAGTTGCTGGACGGTCACAACCTGGTCAAGCTTGAAGTGCTCGGGGATGAAAAAACCCTGTTCCCGGATATCACGGCCACGCTCAGTGCGGCCGAACAGCTTGTCCGGGAGGACTTCAAGGTCATGGTCTACACCAATGACGACCCGATCATGGCCAAACGCTTGGAAGAACTGGGCTGCATTGCCGTCATGCCGCTGGCAGCACCGATCGGCTCCGGACTGGGTATCCGCAACCCCTATAACATCTTGACCATCGTAGAAAATGCCACTGTCCCGATTCTGGTCGATGCCGGCGTTGGCACCGCTTCAGATGCCGCGATTGCCATGGAACTGGGCTGCGATGGGGTGCTGATGAACACGGCCATTGCGGCGGCACAAAATCCGGTGCTCATGGCGAGCGCCATGCGCAAGGCGATCGAAGCCGGCCGCGAAGCCTATCTTGCCGGCCGTATGCCCAAAAAACGCTATGCCTCAGCCTCGTCGCCACTGGACGGCACATTCTTTTGACGCCACGCAGGTACTTTTGATACCACGCACACCGCATCGCTAACCCAACACAAAGGCCCGGGGTTACATGACGCGCGCCAGCCAATTACAACGTTCTTATGTCCGTCGCGAGGGGCGCCTGACTGCGGCCCAGGCGCGCGCATTGGATATGTTGATGCCCGTCTTCGGTATTGAATGCGGCGAGGAAATGCTGGATTTTCAATCGCTCTTCGGGCGAACAGCGCCCGTAATTCTGGAGATCGGCTTTGGCAACGGCGTGTCGTTGGCTGATAGCGCCATGCGCCACCCTGACTGGGATTTTATCGGCATTGAAGTCCACCGCCCGGGTGTGGGTCGACTGCTCAACGAACTCGAACATAACCACATCCGTAATGTGCGCCTTATATGTTCAGATGCCGCCCAGGTCCTGCAACACAACATGCCACCTGCGGCTTTGGCGCAAATATGGATCTTCTTTCCGGATCCCTGGCCCAAGAAGCGACACCATAAACGGCGACTGATACAACCCGAATTTGCTGCACACCTTGCAGACAGGTTGGCAGATCACGGGGTTTTGCTGTGCGCCACCGATTGGCGGGGCTATGCCGAACACATGCTTGATATTTTAGACGCCACACCCGGCCTTGTGAACCAAAACGGCAAGGGATCCTATGCACTCCGCGCCGATGAGCGGCCCCTGACAAAATTTGAACAGCGCGGCCTTTCGCTAGGTCATACTGTGCATGACCTACGCTATATGAAAGGAATAACCCCCCGCGTGCTACCATCATGCAATGGCCCGCAACATGACTGAACTACACAGCAACACACAACCCGGAAGACGCTGGTATCGGGAACCAGCGGCCCTGGCCTTTGCTTTCCTGTTAGCACTCCTGACCACGCTGAGCTTCCTTGCCCTGCAAACACTCGACATACTGGAGCAAAAGTATTTCAACAAGGTTGAAATACAATCCAGTAAACTGCGACTGGTCGAAGAAATGATTCGCTTCTTAAAGCAACGCCAGATACTTATTCGCGAAATTGCGCTCAAAAAAGATGCCTTTGAGCGTGATGATGCTATACAAACACATTCAGCGGTTGCCTTGCGTTATATACGTGCCCGTAACCGATTCATGGCCCTGCCCTTAAGTGTTAACGAACGCGAAACGATTGACCGGGTTGTCGATTTGAATAAAGCCGGCTACGAAACACAACTCGATATCATCGATAAGCTGGTCAACGACCTGCCCAACCAGGCACATGCAGTGCTTAGCCAGATACTCGTGCCGTTGAATAAAGTCATGCATAACGAACTGATTGGTATGCGTGGTCAACTTGAAGCATCCGCCAGAACCGCAGAAAACAACGCACGGGAAGTCATGCTAAGTTCCCGGCAGAATATTCTTTACCTTTATGTCCTCGCGCTTCTGATCAGCCTGGCTGTTGCCTACTTTGCATTCCGTCTGCAACGGCGGCAACAACAACAACTTGCATGGCAAGCCACCCATGACTCGCTGACCGGCCTTATCAATCGTTTCGAATTTGACCGTATGTTAACTATTGCACTTGAGCAGGCGGCAGACGAGAATACCCAGCATGCTTTACTGGTGATGGATCTTGATCAGTTCAAGTTGATCAACGACACGGCCGGTCATATTGCAGGAGATGAACTTTTAAGACAACTGGCGGTTCGATTTCAGGAAACACTGGGGAAAGGCCCATTGTTAACCCGGCTAGGCGGTGACGAGTTTGGTATATTGATTTACGAATGCGAGCTTGAGACTGCGAAATACATTGCCAACCAGGTGCTCCGGGTTGTTCGTGACTTTCGTTTCCAGTGGCTGGACAGAAGCTTTGACATTGCTGGCAGTATCGGCATTGTACTGGTTACCAAAAAAAGCGAAAACGCGCAGGCGATTATGTCTGCTGTTGACTTGGCCTGCTATGCCGCAAAAGAGACCGGCCGCAACCGCTACCACATCTATGCAGAATCAGATAAACACCTTGTTCAGCGGCGCAGCGAGATGGACTGGGCAACACGACTCAGGGAAGCGCTGGATAGCGACAGGGTCATCCTCTACAAGCAGGATATCTGTCTATGCGAAACCGGCGAGATACCGCATCATGAAATTCTCGTACGCATAGTCGACAAGGACCAAAAGATCATCGGCCCGGATCAATTCATACCTTCCGCAGAACGCTTTGACCTGATACAGCTATTGGATCTACGGGTATTCGAACTACTGTTTGAGTATCTAAACGAAGGGCCTGGTAGCAACTCGGTATACGCCATTAATTTGTCGGGTAAAAGCGTGGGTTCGAAATATCTGTTGGACCGGATTGTTGAATTGCTGGAACATTCAGATATTGACCCCAGCAAGCTCTGCTTTGAGATCACAGAAACCGCTGCCATTGCCAACCTGACTGCAGCACGACGATTCATGCTGGTGCTGTCGGACATGGGCTGCCGTTTTGCGCTGGATGATTTTGGTACCGGTTTGTCGTCATTCGGTTATTTGAAACAGTTACCCGTAAATTACCTGAAGATCGATCAACGTTTCATCAGGAACATCAAGGACGATCAGGCTGACTATGCCGTAGTACGCGCCATCAACGATACTGCGCATGCACTGGGCATGGAAACAATCGCCGAGGGTGTTGAGTCAGAATCCATCCTCGATGTACTCAAAGAGCTAAGGATTGACTATGCGCAGGGTTTTGCAATTTCAAAACCATCCCCACTCATCCCCACTCATCCCCATTCATCAGCCGTGAGCGCCTGAGCAGTCCGCTGCTTGCATAGAGCTCACATCTAAACACCATGCAGGGTCTTCTGATCGAGACTGTACGTTGTGCCAATATCGGCCCAATCAATCTAACCATTGAACCCGAGCAGTGTATTGGTCTTTCCGGCGATTCCGGCTCAGGTAAAACGCGCCTGTTACGCACGATCGCAGACCTCGATCCACACGAAGGCCTGATCAGCGTCAATAATACGGAGCAGTCGGCTATTCCCGGCTCACAATGGCGTACGTGGGTGGGTTTGCTCAGTTCGGAAATCGCCTGGTGGTATGAATCCGTCGGCATGCATTTCATGCGATGGCCGGCAGAACTCATCGAATCCGTCGGCTTTTCACAATCAATAAAGGACCAGGAAGTCGCAAGGTTATCCAGTGGCGAAAAACAACGGCTGGGCTTTGCCCGTTTGCTGGCGCTTCAGCCAACTGTATTGTTACTCGATGAACCAACTGCGAACCTGGATCGTCAAAATCGGGCGCGCATCGAATCCATCGTGCATGAATACCAGTTGCTGGGCGCTTCTGTACTTTGGGTGAGTCACGACCCGAACCAGATTCGCCGTGTTTGCAGCAAGCATGTCCGGCTCAACCAGGGACAACTTGAAGTGATCGACACAGTGCCCGCCCGATCAGACTGACCATGCACGTAATACCACTTTCAGCATTTGATCTTGGACTGGCGGCCTTCCTGGTGCTCCTGTTGGCGGCACTTTCGATACCGATGCGTCTGGCGCTGAGCAAAACCCTGTTGATTGCAGCCAGCCGCGCCATCGTGCAACTGCTGTTACTTGGTCTGGTATTGAAAACGGTTTTCATCCTGAACGATCCCGTTTGGATCGCCCTGATCGCGCTGGTCATGCTCAGCGTAGCCGGTTATGAAGTGATGGCAAGGCAACAACGCAAATTCCTGGGGCTGTGGGCCTACGGGATTGGCACCAGCGCCATGTTTGTATCTGCATTTAGCGTCACATTGCTGGCGCTCACCGTCATCATCAACATAGAGCCGTGGTATGCACCGCGCTACCTCATCCCGCTACTCGGCATGCTGCTTGGCAACACCATGAACGGCATTTCACTCACCTTGGACCGGTTAACCGAAGATGCCTACCGCCAGCGAGATTCAATCGAAGCCCGGCTGATGCTGGGTCATACCAGCGGTCAGGCCATTGAACACATTCGGCGCAACGCACTGCGCGCAGGGCTCATGCCGTTAATTAACGCCATGGCTACAGCCGGTATCGTCAGCCTGCCCGGAATGATGACTGGTCAACTGCTGGGCGGCAGCCCACCGCTGGAAGCCGCGAAATACCAGATCCTGATCTTCCTTCTCATTGCCGCGGGCTCCGGATTCGGTGCAATGGGCGCGGTGTGGCTGGCAGAAAAACGACTGTTCGACGAACGCGAACGATTGCGACTGGATCGCCTGCGTACGCCTTGATGAAGTTGCTGCCGTGACTACCTGGCAACCTGCCTGAGTACCACGCGGTATACTATTGAACCCATCACGCGCCAGGTATTCCATGCCAATAAATCATATCGTTATTATCGGGTCCGGTTTTGGTGGTTGCACGTCGGTACGCATGTTACGCAAGCGCGGTCACCGTGGCGCCATCACACTCATCTCACCAAGTCCCGAGTTGTTTTATTACCCCAGCCTGATCTGGGTGCCCGCAGGCCGGCGTACTGAAGTCGATCTGCGCATACTATTGAGCGCATTTTTTAAAAAACACGATGTTGCACATCAAGCTACAGAAGTAACCGGCATCAATGCAGCTGCGAACACAGTTCGCACTGAACGAGGTGAGGTCGCCTATGATGCACTCATCATTGCAAGCGGCGGCCGTTACATCAAAAAACTGCCGGGCATTGAACATGTTCACATCGGTTGCGCCGGATGGGATGCTATCAAGAACTATAGT
>BTQO01000063.1:0-7785 GCA_036985915.1 Gammaproteobacteria bacterium
GACCATGTTATTTGCCTGAACCGGCATGTATGTTGTACCGGACACCCGGAAAACATCACCCGTGATCCTGCCTACCTTGCGTTATTTGGCCCTGATACGGCGCCTGGTCTTGCTGTCTACACGCATAAACATGATCATCGTCATGATCTTCACGGTGATATTGTTACACCTGCAGATGAACAGGGAATTTCCAAGCGCCATGGATGATTTTCTCATCAGGGCAATCCTTGGTGGACTGGGTATTGCCATTATGGCTGCACCAATCGGCTGTTTCGTCGTGTGGCGCAAAATGGCTTATTTCGGTGAAGCACTGGCTCATTCGGCGCTACTCGGCATTGCGCTCGGCCTCATACTTGGTGTCAGCACCAGCCTCATGACATCCATCGTTGGCATCATCATTGCAATCGCGCTTTATCTTCTCGAACGGCAACGTTTTATTTCCGGTGACACCATACTCGGTCTGTTATCGCATACCACGCTGTCGATAGGACTTGTCGTTATTGCCTTTACCCAAGGGCTGCGCATGGACCTGTTCGGATTTCTTTTCGGCGACATCCTTTCAATTACGACCTCAGATATTCTCTGGATTTATGCCGTTGGCGCCCTGGCGCTAGGTATCATGGCATGGCTTTGGGAGCCATTACTGTACTTGACGGTCAACGAAGACCTGGCACATGCTGAAGGCATCCCGGTTGATTTTATCAAGATTGTATTTTTAATATTGATCGCAATAGTTATCGCATCGGCCATGAAAATTATAGGTATTCTGCTGATTACATCGTTGTTAATTATCCCGGCGGCGACTGCACGCCGCCCGGCATCGTCGCCGGAACAGATGGTCTTGTATGCGGGTTTACTCGGTATATTGGCTGTGATGGCCGGGCTTGGCGCCTCGATTACATGGGATACACCAACCGGACCCTCTATTGTCATCGCAGCGGCACTGATATTCACACTGCAGCAACTGCTTTACTGGACATATACATCGATAAAGGGCACGCTGAACTAGATTGATAGTCGGTCTTGTAACCGGAAACATGCTCAGAAAAGCACATGATCATGCATGGAAATCAATAAAACAATGGAGCGCGAACGCCGAAAATTACAGCGTGTGAGTGATCATGTAGCGCTGACATACCGGGAAATCAGTAGTGATGAGCTCGACCTTAAAATCGAAAACCACGACAAACTTCGGCTACGACTTTCGTTGAGAAGCATCTTCGAACATGAAAAACATCAACATGCATCTTTAACCAAACCGATACTCGAGAATCAACCAGATGTTGCACGTTATCTTGGGTATCTGGATAAGCAATTAGAGTTATTGTCGAATGTGCTCTTACCGGGTATCGATACAGGTCTGAATGCACCAAATTACCATGTCGATATCACAACAACCGGGCTTGGGTTTGTGACCGACAAGCCATTACCTGTAGATACCAGCCTTGAAGTCAGGTTACGCTTGTTTCCATCCCGTATACTGCTGGTAATCTATGGTGCCGTAGCCTATTGCGATCCGGCTCATAAAGCGAACACGCGCAAACTGGGTATCGACTTTCTGTACCTGCACGATCAAGACCGTGAATATCTTGCGCAACATATTCTGGCGCTAAATCATCAACCGTAACCGGTTGCTCTTTGTATCTGGTTCAGGGTGTAAACAGGTCAGTAAAACCGTTCTGGCCAACCTTTCTTTCCGCCAATCTGCATGCACATTCAGCGGCCTCTTCCAGGGTACGACCGGATGCAAGTGCGTCGATAAGACCTGCATTAAATACATCACCCGCACCAAGTGTATCGATGGCCTCATTTTGGATTTGTGCAGCACACTGTGCAATCGCGCCGGCGCCATCCATCGTCCATGCCCCCTCATGCCCCCAGCTTAGCACTACCATCTTGCCGGATAAGCGTTTTGATAGCCTGGTCAGGAATGCGGTCGGGCTATCCTCGCCGGTACTCAGTGTATATTGCTTCGAGAACATCAGCACATCGGCATCATCAAACAAATCCTCGATGCCTTCTCTTAGCTTTTCAATCTCCAGCGATATCGTCTGGTCAGTCAAACAGGTGCGTGCATACCGTAACATTCGAGATGTCTCCCGCACATTCCTGCCCTCAAAATGCAGCCAGTCAAAATCACTGAGTGGAATTTTCGTAAACGCCTGAAAGTCGTACTCGGGTAACGATCGGTAATGGACAATGGTTCTCGAGCCTGCCGCGCGACTCAGTGTAATCGAAGAGACCGGCGTACTACCATCCTGGCTACGCTGACACCACTGTGTCCCGATCCTATGCATTTCAAAATCCTGTTGCACCAGCAGCCCCTCTTCATCCATCGCCAGCACACCGGCAAATTCACAAACGTGACCGCATTGCGCCAGAACACTCAGTATATTGCTGGCATTGCCGCCACGCGTGGTCCGGTGCGACAAGGCGCGCTGTTCTGTATCTTCTAAGGGATAATGGACTAACGTAAAAATTAAATCCAATGTAGCACCACCCACTGCCAGTATGCGACTCATGAAATACACTCTGCTATAAATATAACCACGATCGTACTGTTAACACGAATTTAATCATGACTGCAAAAGGCGCGATTGCCGCCGGACACAAGCTGACCGCAGATACCGCGGAACTGATCCTGCATGAAGGCGGCAATGCATTTGATGCTGCGGTTGCCGCACACTTTACAGCGTGTGTTGCGGAGCCGGTGCTCTGTTCGCTTGGTGGTGGTGGTTTTCTGCTCGCCTACGGCCCTTTGCAAGATCCGGTTATGTACGACTTTTTTACACAAACACCACACTACAAACAGCCATCCGATGCGTTGGAATTTTACCCGGTTCAGGCCGATTTCGGTACTGCAATACAGGAATTTCACATAGGACAAGGCTCCGTCGCAACACCCGGCTGCATCAAAGGCTTGTTTGAGATTCATCATGACCTTTGCACCATACCCATGCGTGAGTTGGTCACACCGGCAGTAACATATGCCCGCGGTGGTGTTTGTTTAAACGAGTTGCAAGCCTATATCTTCAGTATCGTAAGCCCGATCTATCTGGCCTCGGACGATACACGGGCACTATTCGAGAGTAGCCGTGAATCAGGACGCGTAATACAGAAAGGGGAAACACTGTATCAACGACAACTGGCTGACACTATGGAGGCGCTCGCTTACGAAGGCGATGATCTGTTTTATCGCGGCGAAATAGCAGCACTCATCACACGGCAATGTACTGAACTAGGTGGCCATCTGACCCGTGATGACCTGAACCATTATCAAGTCATTCGACGCAAGCCCCTGGCATTCTCATTTCTGGGTACCGGGATACAGACCAACCCGCCCCCCGCTTCGGGCGGTATCCTGATCGCATTCGCAATGAAACTGCTTGAGCACTGTTTATCCGATGCTCACACCTTTGGCACGGTTGCGTATTTGAATACACTGATTGATTGTATGGTGGTCACACAGCGCGCACGCATCGATGCCTATAACACCCATGGCACAGACAGCCTGGTCACCGATCACCTGCTTGATCCAGAATTGCTTAAGCGCTACCACAGACAGGTCAAGGCTTACCCGCCGGTCAGCCGTGGCACCACCCACCTAGGCATCATGGACAAAATCGGCAATGTCGCAAGCCTGTCACTATCCAATGGTGAGGGTTGCGGCCGGCACGTGCCCGGTACCGGTGTGATGCTCAATAACATGCTTGGTGAAGAAGATCTCAACGCCACCGGGTTTCACGGCTGGTCCGAAAATGTACGCATGTGCTCCATGATGGCGCCTTGCCTGATCATGCACGCCAATGAGCGGCTGATCACGACGGGTTCCGGGGGATCGAACCGTATTCGAAGCGCTCTGATGCAGGTAATGACCAACTTGATTGCATTTGATATGCCGGTTGAACAGGCCGTCGCGAGCCCGCGCGTGCATTATGAACATGATTTACTGAGCATTGAAGGCGAATTTGACCCGGGCGTTATCAAGGCGTTGACCACGCACTACGCCAAGCACCACGTATGGGATTCGTTGAATCTGTTTTTTGGCGGCACACATACCCTGGCACTGGCCAACGGGGAATTCAGTGGTGCGGGTGACCCACGGCGTGGCGGTGTCTTTAAAATCGCCTACTAAGATTACTCAGTTGGTTGCGGTAAGGTACAGTAAACATTCCTGCCTTCGATGGTTACCATTACCTTTTTCAAGGATTGACCCGCACAGGGACCGGCAATACACAGGCCGTCCTCGATACGGAAGCGCGCACCATGCATGCTGCATTGAATGTGCATTCCATCGAAACTTAAAAACATATGCGGCTGCCAATCCAGGGGCGCACCTGTATGCGGACAACGGTTGATATAGGCATATACATAACCCTCCTTGTGCACCGCAAAGACACATGCCTGGTCTTCGGTGGCTAGCTCGTAAAAGCCCATGCTGTCACCGTTTCGGATATCATCGAGTGCGCAAAGTTTTTGTACCCTGTTCATCAGGCGATAGATAAGTTCACATACCTAACGTTGTCGATTAATGCGGTTACTGGTCTCGTTCGGTGTTCAGTACCCTGGAGAGGTAGATCACCAATAAGATGGACGGGACGCCTAACGCAGCCGTATAGACAAAAAACAACGGATAGTCGACTGCATCGACGACATCACCGGAAAATCCACCAAGGAATTTTGCCGGCAGCAACATCAACGAACTAAACAGTGCATATTGCGTAGCCGTGTATGCACGATTCGTCAGGCCGGACAGGTATGCAATAAACGCCGTACCGGCTATACCGCCGCTTAAGTTGTCTGCAGCCACTACAACGGCGAGGAACCATACATTGGCATGTTGCATGGCAAGCCAGACGAATGCCAGGTTGGTGACAATCACCAATAGGGCGCTGACCAGAAGCATGCGCATCACACCGTAACGCATCACCAGTACCCCGCCGAACAACGCACCCAGGATAGTCACGATCAGGCCCGCTGATTTTGATACGACCCCTATCTCAAGATCACTGTACCCAAGATCAACGTACAGCGGCCCGGCCATTATTCCCATGGTGATATCACTGATACGAAACACGCCGATAAATAACAGGATAACCAGCGCCAACCTGACATTACGTGAAAAAAAGTCGGTAAACGGACAAATCACAGCACCGATAAACCACGCATAGGCGTGCCGCAATGTGCTTGGTAAATGGGCCGAGTGCTCCAGAAACGCAATGACACGACCCTCTTGCCGCCAGGTATCCTGCGCCACCGTGTGGTCAGGTTCGCTAATCACCAGGGTCGCTACCACGCCCACGCCCATACCCAGCGCCATCACACTATAAGCGAAGGGCCAGGAATGATAATGGGCCAGAACAAATGTGCCGCCGCCAGCCAGCAGCATGCCCAGACGATAACCCAGCTGGTAGGTACCCGCCATCGCGCCTTGCATGTTCACCGGCACTATCTCAATGCGCCAGGCATCGATCGCGATGTCTTGTGTCGCCGATGAAAAGGCGACCAACAACGCGGCGGTAACCAGCCAGGCCAATTGTTCATGGGGCGTACTAGTTGCCATCGCGATCAGGCCAACGATCACACCGAGTTGCGCCAACAGCATCCAGCTTCGGCGCTGACCCAGCCAATGACCCAAGACTGGCAAACGTACCCGATCGACCAATGGCGCCCAGACAAATTTCAAGCCATACAGTAAGGCCACCCAGCTGATATGACCTATCGTGCTGCGGTCCAGTCCCTCACGGCGCAGCCATGCCGATAACGTGCCAAACACCAACAATAACGGCAGGCCTGCAGAAAATCCCAAGAACAACATCGCCAACACGCGCCGTTCACGATATACGATCCATGCTTCACGCCAGGTGTGACGGGATAGAGGATTCATCCGTGGCAACCCGGTGTCATGCTACAGATCAATGTCATAGTCCATGATCAACGGTGCGTGATCTGAAAAACGCTTGTCTTTGTAGATGCGCGCCGATCTGATCGACTTGCGCAATCCGGGTGTTACAACCTGATAGTCGATACGCCAACCTACATTCTTTGCCCAGGACTGCCCCCTGTTGGACCACCACGTGTATTGATCCGGACGTGGATCCACGGCACGGAACGCATCGATAAATCCGGCCTTGCCAAATACCTCATCCAACCAGGTCCGTTCATGGGGTAAAAATCCAGAATTTTTCCGATTCGAACGCCAGTTCTTAAGATCAATTGCCTTGTGCGCGATATTAAAATCACCGCACACGATATAGTCCCGGTGCTTGCATTTGAGGCCGCGCAAGAAAGGCAAAAACACAGCCAGGAACCGATCCTTTGATGCCTGGCGTTCAGGTCCAGAAGATCCTGAAGGCATATACAGCGATACAACGCTCAGTCTTCCCAGGCGCACTTCCAGGTAACGGCCTTCTTTATCGAATTCCAGAACGCCAATACCCTTTTTCACCTCATCGGGTTGGCAGCGCACATAGACTGCGACCCCGCTGTACCCCTTACGCTCGGCATCAAAGTAATAGCAATGGTAACGACCCGGTCTAAACTGTGCATCGACCAGCTGATGCTCCTGGGCCCTGGTTTCCTGTATACAGATAACGTCGGCTCGCTGCCGGGCTAACCAGCTGAAAAATCCCTTGTTTGCTGCAGCACGTATGCCATTGACATTGATTGAAATCACACGCATGGGGAAACAAGCTTAATGCCTGCCGGCTCAGGCACCAAGCATACGCGGCACTCTTTATCATTAGGCGTTCATCGCTGGGCTTATCTGAGGCAATTTCGTATGCTTGATCACATGGACAGCTGGCGTCAGGCATTTTTAAAATTCGCACTCGATCGTGGTGTTTTGGAATTCGGTACGTTCAAACTCAAATCCGGACGAACGAGTCCGTATTTCTTCAATGCCGGTTTGTTTAACACGGGTCAGGATCTGGCCCGTTTGGGACACTACTACGCACGCGCCATCACCGAGTCCGGCATCGACTGTGACCTGCTGTTTGGTCCTGCCTACAAGGGTATCCCCTTGGCGGCCATCACCGCGGTCTCATTGGCCGAACAGTACAACCACAATCTGGCTTATAGCTTTAATCGCAAGCAAGCCAAGGACCATGGCGAGGGTGGCATGATCGTGGGTGCACCGCTTAAAGGCCGGGTACTGATCATCGACGATGTTATCACCGCAGGCACAGCCATTACGGAATCGATGCGCATCATTGAGGCTAATGGCGCAACGGCCGTGGGTGTTGTCATTGCATTAGACCGGTGCGAAAAAGGCTTGGGCGATCAATCTGCCGTGCAGGAGGTTGAAACCCGCTATGGTCTGCGCGTGATCAGTATTGCAACAGTGCACGAACTGGTCGACCTAGTCGCGTCCTCAACTGAACTAAAACCCAGACTTACGGAGATGCGCGAGTACCAAAAACGCTATGGTTCGACGCTCAACCCAGCATCAACGTGATACCAATACCCAGTGCAACGATCTCAAATCCCCGCTTGATCCATCGGTTACCCTTCAGGATGGATAAGTGTGCACCGGCATAACCACCCAGTAACGCCCCTGCCAGCAAAGCTGGCAGCCAGTCCCACTGAATGGACCCTAGCAGCCCCAGTGTGAGTGCACCTGCACCGTTCCAGAACATGCCAACCAGCACCAGCGTATACGCCACAGCACGGCGGTAGTCGAGGCCATACCAGCGAATTAGCCACAGGGTTACAAACAGACCGGTCCCCGAGGCCAAGGAACCGTTCAAAATGCCAACCACGAACAACACGGACCCGCCTGCCAGG
>BTQO01000064.1:0-7610 GCA_036985915.1 Gammaproteobacteria bacterium
CTGTCGCCGCCCACGTGTTCTTGCCAAAGCAACTTCAATCAGGATTTTCTCCACGCGTGGCATAACTGCGGCCAGCGCCTCGCTATCTGCAGACAGTTTATCATTCATGGCCCACGCCTTGAGTAAATCTTCCCAGCTACTCTGAACTGATTCATCCTTGCCTTGAACATCAATCATCTCTGGCGGCAGATCCGCACTGCTTACTTCCAGACCTGGGGCCATCACGGTCAACCATCGACAAACATTCTCCAATTCCCGGACATTGCCTGACCAATCGTATGCAAGAAAACAATCAGTAGCATTTATTGATAGCGTCTTTTCCGCTTCACCCATTTCCATGGCGATCCGTTTCAGAAAATGTTGCGCAAGCAGTTTGATATCTTCTTTCCGCTCACGCAATGCAGGCAACCTGATGCGAATAACATTTAACCGGTGAAATAGATCCTCCCGGAATAGCCCTTTTTTAACACGCTCTGACAGACCCTGATGTGTAGCGGCAATGATTCGTACATCAACACGCACCGGCGCATGACCTCCGACACGATAAAATGTTCCATCCGATAATACACGCAACAGCCTTGTCTGTAGTTCAGCGGGCATATCACCGATCTCATCCAGAAACAATGTTCCGCTATTCGCTTGTTCAAACCGGCCCTGTCTCTGACTTTGTGCACCCGTAAACGCGCCTTTCTCATGACCAAATAATTCAGATTCAAGTAAATCGCGTGGAATAGCTGCTGTGTTCAGAGCAATAAATGTTTTCTTTGCACGAGGGCTGTGGCGGTGCAATGCTTTGGCCACCAACTCTTTTCCTGTACCTGATTCACCGGTGATTAACACAGTAGCATTGGTTCTGGAAAGACGGCCTATGGCGCGAAAAACTTCTTGCATCGCAGGTGCAACACCTATTAACAAATTATTACCCGCCCTTATGCCATTGTTTTCTATTTGTTCCTTAACCTTATCTTTATGTTGAGCGCATGCGCGCAGGACGAGCTCGACCGCCTGATTAACGTCAAAAGGCTTTGGCATGTAATCGTATGCACCGCCTTCATATGAAGATACTGTGCTATCAAGATCAGAATGTGCTGTCATAATAATAACAGGCAGCGCTGGATCCTCTTTGTGTAGCCGGCTAAGTAACTCTAGGCCGTCCATTCCAGGCATCCGAATATCTGTAACCACTACATCAGGCTTTTCATTTGTTAACGCATCAAGCGCTTGTTGAGCATCAATAAAGCTTTTCGTTGCTATATCTGCGCGCTCCAGTGCTTTCTCCAATACCCAGCGAATCGACTTGTCATCATCAATAATCCATGCTTTGTATTGCTTGTTCATAACTCTGACTCCAATGGAATCGATATCGTAAATATTGTTTCACCTGGTTCACTCTCAAATTCAATCAGACCGCCCTGTCTTTGGATTAGCGACTGGGCAATAGGTAACCCGAGACCTGTGCCATTTGCATGCCCGGTGATCATCGGAAAAAAAATTTTCTCCTTAAGATCAACAGCTATCCCCGGACCACTGTCAATGATCATTATTTTTGCCGCCAACTTGTGGCGTTTATTTTTCAACTGCAAATTACGCTCTATACGTGTTTTAAACTCTATGGTTCCTTCTGTGCCGACAGCTTGCAGTGCATTTCGTGCAATATTCAATATCGCTTGATGCAAGTAATCTTCATCGGCCATCATGTCCGGGATACTCGGGTCATAATTCCGCTTTAGCTCTACAGATGATGCAGCCTCAGCACGTATCAATATCCGGATCCTTTCGAGAATTTCGTGAACATTTAATACTTCATCTTTCGGCGCATGATTAGGACCGAGCATTCTGTCCATCAGCACCTGTAATCGATCTGCTTCTCCAATGATCACCTGCGTATATTCATGCATCGCCGTATCCGGCAATTCAGATTCAAGCAATTGTGCTGCACCGCGAATGCCCCCGAGCGGGTTCTTGATCTCATGCGCAAGTCCGCGAACCAACATGCGTGTCGCATCCTGCTGGGCCAGCAGGGTATCGTCTCGCGTAATTTTCATCTGCCTGCCAATCTGGAACATTTCTACCAAT
This sequence comes from Gammaproteobacteria bacterium, assembly GCA_036985915.1. Classification (GTDB taxonomy): domain Bacteria; phylum Pseudomonadota; class Gammaproteobacteria; order JAJDYQ01; family JAJDYQ01; genus BTQO01. The sequence goes on from BTQO01000064.1 coordinate 2,077, forward strand.
AAAAAATATTTAAACTCCTTGTGCGGGATCGGAGTCACTATGCAGCTGATCGTTGTTTCACGGCCACTATGCGTCAGGATCTGCAGACCATGTTCGACATGCGATTGCCCCATTGCATACGAACGGCTAATAAACCGCTCAAGCAACTCATCACCGATGAGGATCCTGTCCAGACTGGAATTGAGCGCTTGCTTTACACTGATCCCGAGCAATTCCTCGGCCGAGGAATTCATATACTTCACCTGCATATCCGCCGTCAGCGCCAATACAGCAACGCTCACATTGTTCAGGATCATGTCTGCACTAAACGGGCTGTTGTTCACCGAAGGCACCATACGTAAATAGACAGCAAGAACCGGACCAGTCCTGCCTTAGGCGCTTAATCTCGATCGATTTTCAGTTAACTCATTGAATTAAATATATAAAATCATATTTGCACCGTTTGGGCGCAACTTTATGACCGACAGGATTGAGTAGGGCGACTAGAATCGCACCAAAATGGTGCGGATGCAAGACTCAGCGGTGAGGCCGTTTGACGTGGAAGCTGATGGGTAACACAGTTGCGACGGTACGGCCCTGCTCATCTTTGATAAGCGCCGTAAGTTGATGGGTGCCACGCGCCAGCCCGGTCAGCGTTGTCGACATCGCGGGCCCTTCCGAGACCGGAGTACCGTCTAGCAAAATGACCAGTTTGTGTTTGAACCGTCTTTGCAACAGCGGCACAAGCTGGATTGATACATTAATGTCAGGTTGGTCGACCCCGAACACTTGGTCTGTTGTAGGTGACGTAATTTTGAACGTCTTATACGCGGCGGCACCGGTTACCGCCCGGGCAGATTTTTTCTTCAGAATTTGTTGCGCGTTGGGCTGGGATTTAGTAACCGGCAGAGGTGGCAAATCAATAGGTTTGGTGTTTTTTTTAGGCGCCACATCCGAATAATGCACCTTACCCTTTTCATCCACCCACTTGTAAAGCTCCGCTGAGGCAAGGACGGGCAACAGCATTAAGACACAAACCATAAGCGTTCGCATACCAAGAGCATACATTCACCTGCAACAACCAGCAAATGCCCAAATAAGCAGTACTCTAAACACCAACAAAAAAGCCCCCGTATGGGGGCTTTTTTGTTGGGCGGATGGTATGTCTTACAGGCTGTAATACATATCAAACTCAACCGGGTGGGTCGTCATGCGCATACACGTGACTTCCTCCATCTTGAGTTCGATGTAGCCATCGATCATGTCATCGGTAAATACACCGCCGGCCGTGAGGAACCCACGGTCTGCGTCCAGCGCCTCAAGCGCCTGATCCAGGGATGAGCATACAGTTGCAATCGCCTTCTCCTCCTCCGGCGGGAGATCATACATATCTTTATCCAGGGAGGAACCCGGATCGATCTTGTTCTGAATACCATCCAAACCTGCCATCATCATTGAGGTAAAGGTCAGATATGGATTACCGCAGGAATCCGGGAATCGCACTTCAAGCCGGCGTGCCTTGGGGTTTGAATCCCAGGGGATACGCACACACGAAGACCGGTTTTTCGCCGAATAGGCTAACAAGACAGGTGCCTCAAACCCGGGCACCAGACGCTTGTAGCTGTTGGTTGCAGCGTTTGCAAAGGCGTTAATCGTGCGCGCGTGCTTGAAGATACCGCCGATATACCACAACGCCTCCTGGGAGAGACCGGCATATTCATCGCCAGCGAACACATTATTGCCGCCCTTGAAAATGGACTGGTGCACGTGCATACCGGAGCCATTATCGCCAACCAGTGGTTTGGGCATGAACGTGGCGGTTTTGCCATAAGAATGCGCGACATTCATAATTGCATACTTCTGGGTCAATAGACCGTCAGCACGCTTCACCAGGGTATCGAACTTCAAACCGATTTCGCACTGACCTGCGGTTGCGACCTCGTGATGATGTACTTCTACATCCAGTCCCATTTCTTCAATGGCCAGACACATGGCATTACGAATATCCTGCAGTGAATCAACCGGCGGCACCGGGAAGTAACCGCCCTTGACGCCGGGACGGTGACCCATGTTACCGTCTTCAAAAATGCGCTCTGAGTTCCAGTGCGCCTCGTTGGAATCGACCTTGCAGAATGAACCGCTGATATCGGATCCCCAACGAACATCGTCAAATACAAAAAATTCAGGCTCAGGGCCGAAATAGGCCGAATCGCCGATACCCGTCGACTTTAGATAGGCCTCGGCACGCTTGGCTAAAGACCGTGGATCACGCTCATAGCCTTGCATGCTGTCCGGCTCGAGGACATCACAACGCAGGATCAGCGAGGGTTCTTCGGAAAACGGGTCCATAACGGCGGTGCCGGGCTCCGGCATTAGCACCATGTCTGAATCATTGATGCCCTTCCACCCGGCAATCGATGAACCATCGAACATCTTGCCTTCTTCAAAAAACCCCTCGTCAATAACGCTTGCAGGCAGGGTGACATGCTGCTCTTTACCCAAGGTATCGCAAAACCGCAAATCGACAAACCTGACATTGTCATCTTTGATCTTTTTAATTACATCGGAACCAGACATCTGTCATTCTCCCCATTAACATGTGTGAATAGAATTCGTTCAAGCGCATTGGAGACACGCCCATCGGCTGCTACATAAGGAGCAGTTTTCGTGCCAGAAGAACTATCGTTACTGAATCAAGGGCTTAGCCTTATTGTCTCAGCACTACCCTACCAAAACGCACTATTTTGGTGCACATCAACTCCAAACGCACATACTTAGTGCGCTATTGGAAATACACATCGACCTTACCGACCTGTTCCAGGTCAGATGCTGATTTCCGGTAAGCCTGATGCACCGAACTGGCGCCTGCTTCTCCCTTTGCTACGCCGAGCGGTAATACTAGCGCCACATCGACTTTCCCGTCCAGATAATGAAGCGTGATATTGCTAATTTTGTCATTACCGGGCAGATCCCGCCAACGATCCTCCAGTTGCTTGAGTATCTCGCTGCGCAGGGGTAAATCACGGCAAGGCTGCTTTTCCTGATCGTCTTCAGGGTCGATGTGCACGGTGACATCATCGACTTCATCAACCACGTCGATGAGGTTTGCCCGTACGGCTTCGGCAATCTGGTGACCCTCGGAGACAGACAGCCGAGGCGCGACCTGGATATGCACATCAACCAGTGCACCGGTGCCTACCCACCGAGTTCTCAGCATGTGCATCCTGCGTACACCATCGACCGCTGCAATGGACTCACTGATCAACGCTACACGGGACTTATCAAGACCGGTATCGATTAACTCGCTGATACCCTGCGCACTGATGTCCCAGGCGATGCGGCTGATCAACAGTGCCACAACCAGCGCCGCAATGGCATCCAGCGCCGGGAATCCTGCCTGGGCACCTGCCACGCCCAGCAGGACGAACAATGAGGAGATTGCATCCGAGCGGTGATGCCAGGCATTCGCCTCCAGTAACCGGGAGCGGATTCGCCTCGCCATGCGCACCGTGTATCGATAAAGGCTTTCTTTGGCGACCACTGTAAGCGCAGCTGCTACCACAGCAATGCCGGCGGGCACAACGAGCGCCTCGAGGGCCATAAGCCTGTTGATGGCAAACCAGCCAATGCCGACCGCAACCAGCATCAGAATGAACCCCAAACCCACACTGCTGATCGTTTCAATGCGGCCGTGACCGTAGGGGTGTTGTTCATCGGCCGGCTCATAGGCCATGCGCGAACCGACAATCGCCAGTACATCGGTCATTAAATCTGAAAACGTGTGAATGGCATCTGCGATGAGTGCCTGTGAATTGGCCGCAATACCCACAATAATCTGCAATACGGCCACCACGATATTCACCAAGGCACCGATAATGGCCACGCGTTGCGCCTTTTTGGAGCGCTCCGCCAAGACCTCAGCCGTTTTCACGATGCCCGTTCTCCTGCAACCTGAATACGAAACACGATTTCGTTAGCCCGCTCTTGTATCTTTAATACATCATGACCATGCATACGACACCATGCGGGAATATCCTGCAACACACCGGGGTCTGTACAGACCACCTCCAGCGTATCACCCGGGGCAAGCTTACTGACCTGATCCTGCACCCTGATCACCGGCATTGGGCACAGTAACCGGCGCGCATCAAGCTGGGCATGTGCCATGGCTACTGTCCGTATAGTTTAGGAAGGCTCTGAATTAATCAGAGTTTCCTTGGTTGGCACGTACGTGACAAGGTTTCATCATACGTGCCAATCGGCCGGCACGTCCTCCGGGTGCAGCGGCGCTACCGCCATGGTTCGTGCATCACACCCGGGTTTCCTAACCTCGACGCAAACCCGTTTCGCGTCCCTGCCCTGACTATAGCGTGCAACCAGCCGGGCAGCGAGTTCAAGATCTGCCTCATCGATAGTGCCATCAACCAGCGTTAAAGGGCCTTTATGGCTCACGGTTATCAGACAGGTAAACTGCTTTCGGTAGCCCTCCAAAAAGCGGTTCTCACCTTCTTCGCGCGCAATGATCAGCTTAAAGTGCGGGCGTGGCCTTAAATGCCGTCCAACCTTGAGCAGCATGATATCGTCAAGTTCATAGTGCCGTTCGTTTCTGGATTGCCAAAGATCGCGCAGCTTGCCTGAATAGGCCCGGTCTGTCAGAAAGCAGCAGCCGCCCGCGGGTTGTGCATAATCCTCAATACCCAATGTTGTTGCCAATTTAATTTGGGGCTTGCGAGAACGTCCACTGAAATCAAGCAATCGCTCGCGGTCAACCCAACCCGCCCGCTCTGGCAACGTCGGTAGCAAATTACGTGCTGATAGCGGCCTGAGTAAAAGATCCTCGGCACCCGAATCACGCGCAACAACAGGCATTAAATGTTTCCGCTGGGACATGGGACGTTGGCCGATGACCTCGCCAGTGATAATAAAATCGAACCCATGTTCTTCCATCCATGCACGCGCCTTGCCAATCATAAAGATCTTGCAATCCAGGCATGGATTAAGGTTGGCCCCGTAACCATGCTTCGGGTTTAACACCACATCTTTATATTCTTCCGCGATATCGATGATGTGCAGCTTGATGCCCAATTGCCCGGCTGACCACAGGGCATTGTTACGTTTCGGCCGGGCCTTGTGATGTTTTCGAATTGCATGGGTATGACCCTCGACACAAAACCCGGTAAAGAAATTGATGCCTTCCACAGCCACGCCCTGGTCGAGGATCAACCGGGTCGCCAACATGGAATCAAGGCCGCCCGAAATCAGGGCGACGGCCTTACGCTTGCTTCCATCGGGCATCAGTGACATTTTGATCTGCGGGTTTAATGATCCGAACTGAACAATAAACACATAAAAAGAGAACTATGGTAGGTAGATTTTAACCCAGTATGAGCCCGTACTCACCCGCCTCGGCTATACTGGCCAACCTTGACAAGCAGGCTTGATACATAACGATGAGCGATGTCATTACATTCCAGGGTCTGATCCAGGAACTACAGCAATACTGGGCGGATGAGGGCTGTGCGATACTGCAACCGTATGATATCTAGCAAGGGGCG
>BTQO01000065.1:0-7598 GCA_036985915.1 Gammaproteobacteria bacterium
CCTTTCCGACAGCCATCCGTGGCGATACAGCTTAGTTCCCGATAATCACCGGCCCGCACATCCTGTGCGGTCGTTTGCCGGGAAATTCATTCGCTGGATGAATTTCATCTTCCGGCTCACCCAACTGAGCTACGCCCACCATTAACCTAACATGCGCCACAGCAAATGATGGCGCGCCCGGCAGGATGACTTCGTACATCCTGTACCCTACCCTACGGGTTGCGCTTCGCGCAGTTCAAATCGGCTCCTCGGCAGCCGTTCCAGACGCTACTCTACCTCCTACATCCATGTAGTCGTGCCGATTGTCGAGCCTTACTGATTAATACATCGCAGGTTCGAATCTACATAGCCCAAATTACCTGCCTTACTTCAATCAAGCATCCCTGCCAAACCTATATGGCGCGCCCGGCAGGATTCGAACCTGCGACCTGCGGCTTAGCTTACCACTATAGTTTTCACTACCACACAAGGTCAGTTCTCCTTCATGTGTTTGTGGTCTGGACTATCTCACCACCATTACAGGTGCCACACGTATAGTCTCTACGGAACCCTTCGATGAGACGGGTCAACCAAAGGTTTCCTCGGGATTGCCATCAGCATGACCTGTTAAGGTTTCCCCGATACAGTGCGGTTCACTTTACAGGTTTTGTTTCCCTGTAAAGGCTCCTATTGCATGTCTTTCGGCATGCACTTCAAAGGCCGCTGCTCTATCCAGCTGAGCTACGGGCGCAATAACGATCTGTACCACTACAATTTGGTCGGGGTAGAGGGATTCGAACCCCCGACACCCTGCTCCCAAAGCAGGTGCGCTACCAGGCTGCGCTATACCCCGTTCGAATCCTCGAACTTAGCATCCGAATGAGCCGGGCGATGATACGGACAGGTCGATTAGGCGTCAAACCAATGCCTGGTTGTTGGTGGTGTTGGGCCATGCGAAAATGGTCCGATCAAACAACCAGGCCGACCGCGATGAGCGCCCACATTCTTGACGGCAAGGCGATTGCCGAATCACTCAAAACCACCATCAAGGACCGCGTTTCAGACCGGCTTGCCAGCGGCCTGCGCGTGCCCGGCCTGGCCGTCATCCAGGTCGGCAAGCATCCCGCATCAAACGTGTATGTCCGCCACAAGCGCCAATCTTGCGAACAGTGCGGCATCTTGTCATTAGCGCATGAGTTACCTGAGGAAACGACACAAACTGAACTTCTGGCACTGATCGGTCAGCTGAATTCGGACCCTTTGGTGGACGGCATTCTCGTGCAGTTGCCATTACCTCGGCATATCGCACCCGGCAGCATCATTGAGGCCATCTCACCCATGAAGGACGTAGACGGCTTTCATCCGGAGAACTTAGGTCTTTTAGCGCTGGGCAGGCCCCGCTTTCGGTCCTGCACACCGAAAGGCATCATGACCCTGCTGGCCAATACCGAAACCGGGTTATCGGGCCTTGATGCAGTGGTACTTGGACGATCCAGCATTGTCGGACGTCCAATAGCCCTGGAATTGATCTCGGCTAACTGCACCGTCACGGTGTGTCATAGCCGAACCCGTGATCTTGCAGACAAGATCGGGCAAGCCGACTTGCTGGTTGCAGCCATTGGCAAAGCTTCGTTTGTTAAAGGTGACTGGCTCAAGAAAGGCGCCATCGTGATCGATGTGGGTATCAATCGCTTAGCGAATGGAGCCCTGGTCGGTGATGTGGACTTTAAAAGCGCTGCCGAACGGGCAGCCTGGATTACACCGGTACCGGGCGGCGTTGGGCCCATGACGGTTGCGAGCTTGATGGAGAATACCCTGCAATCCGCCGAACTATCGGATAAGCAATAACCTTCTAGCCGGTTTCCGATACTATTCCACGTACAAATTCAGCGACTTCCTCGCGCATCCTCTGTTCGGTCTGCATCGTCCAGGTAGAATGCTGCTCGTCTTGCAACTGTGCATTCAGCGCCGCGCTAATCTCATGGCCTTTCTCGAGAAACTCATTAACAGCGGCAAGCGGTTCAACCGGTCCTGGCAATCGCATGAACATGCTCAATCCCGTTGTGAAAAAACCTTCCATGTGTGATAGATCAAATGTCCCCGGCTTGACAATATTGGCCACACTGAACAGCGGTGTGCTCTCGTCTTTGTTCTTGCAAGGCCGATAAAAGATCTGCATATCACCATACTCAAGGCCTGCTTCTTCAAGCACCCTGACGATCTGTGGACCACCGAGCATTCCTTCGATAGCGACGATATGCAGCACCAGCAACATCTCACGATCAGGGGAAGACGGTACTTGCTTGGTCGTCTTTTTATGCTGGATCAGCGAGAATTTTTTCCGCGTCGCCTTGGCAGTAGATTCGCTGTCATCCATATGGGTATTCACAAGACGTTTTTCCTGCCATCGCCAGTGCAGATAGATGCCTGCCACTACCAGGGCACCAACTGCTAGCAGTATCCAGCGCAGGGTATCCATCGAGTGTGCCGGCTAATGCTGCATCAAGTGTGACAACGCGACAATCATCGCATCGGGTCCTCAATGAAATCCGCCGCATGATCCATGGAGTTAATTCGCGGCCATACGTACGGCTTGGTCAATATCAACCGCGACCAACCGGGAAACGCCTGCTTCCTGCATAGTCACCCCAATCATCTGGCTGACCATTTCCATGGTGATCTTGTTGTGCGTGACTATTACAAACTGAATCTCTTCAGACATTTCACGTATTACCTGACAGAAACGCTCGAGGTTATGATCATCCAATGGCGCATCTATCTCGTCGAGCATACAAAATGGTGCCGGGTTGAGCTTGAAAAACGATAATAACAATGCAACCGCTGTCAGCGCCTTCTCACCACCTGATAACAAATGAATCGTGCTATTACGCTTTCCGGGTGGGCGTGCCATGATCGTTACACCTGTTTCCAGCATGTCGTCTCCGGTTAGTTCCAGGTAACCATGACCACCCCCGAATAACCTGGGGAAGGTTTCCTTAAGTGCATCGTTAATCTTGTCGAAGGTATCCTTGAATCGCGTTCTTGTTTCACGATCAATTTTTCGAATAGCGTTTTCCAGTGTCGTCAATGCGCCGGTTATATCTTCATTTTGTGCGTCAAGGTAGGTCTTGCGCTCTTTGATATCACGATATTCATCAATCGCCGCCAGATTAATCGGCCCAAGGCGTGCAATACGCCGCTCAGCCGATGCCAGCTTTTCCTGCCAGCTATGTTCATCCGCTTCCGGTGGCAAAGTCTTTAGTAATGACCTTGGTTCAAGTTCAGCTTCAGCCAGTTGCTCTTCAATTGCCGTACGGCGAACGTTGACTTCCTGCCAGTCCAGTCGAGATTGCTCAACCCTGGTACGCACAACCTCGGCGTTTTGCTCTGCACGGACGCGATTTTGCTCCATTTCGCGTATCTGGGCTTCGATACCTTCGGAATGCGCGCGCGCCTGGGATAACTTGCCTTCAGTTGCCTGACGCAGGCCTAACAACTGTTCCAGTTCCGCACGCTGTGCAGTCATTGGCGCTTCAGATTCGCTTAATTGCTCATGCAATCCTTCAGAACGTTTTTCCAGATCAGCAAGCTGTCGCCGTTCACGTTCCAATGAGCTTGACAGCGCCTCGTGCACGGTACGGAATGACTCCATGCGCATAGCAATCTCGTGCGCATGTTCCCTGTCCTGGCCAGCCTTCTGTCTGGCGTTATCCAGTGCTTGCTGTAAATGATTTCGTTCTGACTTCAACTGATCACGTTCATCAGATGCCGCTTGTGCTGCGGCCTGCGACTCCAATAGTGACGCTTGCGCCGTTGCAAGCTCGCCCTGAATGTGTTCGACTTGATGCCTTATTTCCTGCACATCTGCATTGATACGATCAGTCCTGTACTGGATCTGCTCCATTGTATTTTGCTGGACACTGAGTTCCGCCTCGATCTGGGCGACACGTCTGTGCTGCGTATTAATTTCTTCCTGTGTGTCCAGGCGTTGCTGCTCAATCGCAAGATGACGTTCCTCGCCTTGTTCCAATGCCTGGTCAAGCCGTTTAATCTCATCGCGGGCACCTTCAAGCGCTTCATTGAGTTCCCGCAGCGACTGGCCGCGGGCCAATACACCGGCCTCTGATTGGGCAACATGATGCACACGTAACCAGTGACGACCCAGCCAGATCCCATCCGGTGTCACCACGGACTCATGGTCTTTTAGCGATTGGCGGTCACGCAAGGCTTCGTCCAGATTTTCAGCAATGCGAACGCCAGCCATGAGATCGCCCAGATCCCGATTGCAATGAACCCTGGACGCGAGCATATCCCCGGACTTGTCTTTAACCACCTGTCCGGGTGCAGACTCAAACAACGTCAATGTGCCTTCAGTCAGTTCCGGGACCTTCTTGAACAAGGCTTCCGCATGATCCGTGCACACCGCTTCCAGAAAATCGCCCAGCACGATCTCAACGGCACGCTCCCAGCCTTGATCTACTTCGAGTTCTTCAGCCAAACGGGTAACATCCGGGAGGTTTCTGGCCGAAAGCCAGGTATTCACATGCTCGTCTGTCTTACCGAGTGCCGCCGCCTGCAAAGATTCCAGTGAGACAATCTGGCCCTGTAACTCCCGCGCCTGTTCCCGTGCGTCATCCAGATCCGCCGAGAACGCCATATTCTTAGCTTTGACATCAGCAAGTTCAGCCTGCTGCCCGTGCAACGTGTCATGCAAGCGTTGCTCTTCTTGTTCCAGTGCCTGATGTTCGCTTTTGAGCGTTTCAATCGCTGTTAGCTGATCGCCGGATGCCAAACCGGATTGTTCTTCGTTGACCTTAACAAGCCGCTCTTCAAGTTGTTGTAACTGGCGGGTCTGGTGCTCGATGCGTGTGCGCTCGACCTGAACAACACGCATCGCCTCGGCATGACTCTGCAGATTGCCATCCCAGCGCTCCTGGAAGTCCTGCATGGATCGTTCGGCAGCGTTTAATGCGGCATCGGAAGCCACTTGCGATTCTTTCGTTTCGGCAATCTCGGGCTCACCCGCTTTGAGTTGCCGGCTTAATTCCTCGAGCCGCTTAGTATCCTGACGGGTATGTTCCAGAACATCATTCAGATTTTTCCCGGCCTGCTCAAGTTCCTGCTCTGAGCGCAACTTGTTATCGCGCGCATGAGTAATATTTTGCTCAATCCGCGCAGCACGTGCGCCTAGGTCATAAAATTCACCCTGAGTGGCACTCAAGGTCTCTTGCGAATCGGCCAGGGTTGACCGTAGATCCTCAATTTCCCTTTCAATCCCCCGGATCTTGGCCACAGCCGACTCATGCTCGCCTTTAAGTTCCCTGATCACCGCTTGACGGCGCTCGGATTCAGTATCCATAGACCGCCAGCGCAGGGCCAGCAGTTCCCCTTTGAACCGGCGTTCTTCTTGTTTGAGTGTTTTGTACCGTTCAGCGGCTTTGGCTTGCCGCCGCAATCGCTCGAGCTGCTTACCCAACTCATCCCTTAGATCGGTCAGGCGGGACAAATTGTCTTTGGTATGCCGAATACGGCTTTCGGTTTCGCGGCGCCGTTCGCGGTATTTGGAGATGCCTGCGGCTTCTTCTAAAAAGGTTCTGAGTTCTTCCGGCTTCGACTCGATGAGCCTGGACACCATGCCCTGTTCGATTATGGCGTAACTGCGGGCGCCAAGGCCGGTGCCTAAAAAAATATCGATGATGTCCTTGCGTCGGCAGCGCGCACCGTTTAGGAAATACTGCGAGGTGCCATCCCGGGAAACCTGACGTTTTATTGCAATATCAGCATAACTCGCATACTTGCCACCCAGCCTGCCCAGCGCATTATCGAACACCAGCTCAACGGATGCGTTACCAACCGGTTTTCTTGCCGATGACCCGTTGAAAATAACGTCCGCCATTGACTCACCGCGCAGCGTTTTGGCCGAAGACTCCCCCATAACCCAACGTACGGCATCAATGATATTGGACTTGCCGCATCCATTGGGCCCAACCACGGCCAGCAGGCTGCCCGGGAACATAAGGGTGGTCGGATCAACAAAGGACTTGAAACCGGCGAGTTTGATCTTCGTAAGACGCATCGGCGTGTAAGATACCTGTCCTGCCGCAATCGACACAAGGAGATTTTTTTAACTTCGGCCTGTACCACAAAAGCTGGTCTGAGTTATCTTGCGCAACATGGCAACACAATCATCTAAGGACCTGGAAACCTTCGAAAATCCGAAATCGGAGCGCGATTACACCATCCGGATTCGTATCCCGGAGTTTACCTGCCTGTGTCCAAAAACTGGCCAACCGGATTTTGCAACGCTTAAGATCGAATACGTTCCCGCTGCGCTGTGCATCGAACTCAAGGCATTAAAGCTTTATATCTGGTCGTATCGGGCTGAGGGCCATTTTCACGAAGACGTCACCAACCAGATTCTTGATGACCTGGTCAACGCCTGCCAGCCTCGTTTCATGCGCCTCACCGCTGAATTTAACGTGCGTGGTGGCATTTACACCACGGTCGTGGCGGAACACCGCGATGAAACCTGGGATGCACCCCCCCGGGCCGCGCTGCCCTAAAGCCGTTTTGCGGCAGTGTCACTCACTGTAGGCATCGATGTCGGGACCTCGGCCTGCCGCGCCTGTGCCATTGACCAAGCCGGCACCCTTATATGCGGGACGCACGAACCGCTGCCGCCCGGTGATCGCAGAGACCTGAACCACCAACAATTGCCCGCTGACTGGTGGCGAGCGCTGTGTTGCTGTCTTGAATCACTGTTTCAATCAGTCGAGCCCCGCCAGGTCAATGCCCTGGCGGTGGATGCCACCTCGGCCTCGGTGGTATTAACCGCAAAAGACGGTGAACCCCTGTCGGCCGCATTGATGTACGACGATTGCTCAAGCATTGATGAAGCCGAACTGATCGCGGATATCGCGCCCAAAACCAGCATGGCGCGTGGCCCATCATCGGGTCTGGCCAAGATCATGCAGTTAGCCGGTCATGCGCATACCTTAGGTGTTGTGCATGCCTGCACACAGGCCAGCTGGTTAACCGGTCAATTGTGCGGCACCTATGATCGATGCGATGAACACAATGCCTTGAAACTGGGCTTTGATCCGGTCAATCGCCAGTGGCCGGTCTGGCTGGATCAACTGCTCGGGATCCACGCCACCAGTCTGCCCGAGACGGTTCTGCCGGGGACAGTGATCGGCCCGGTGTTGCCCAAGCTTGCACAGCAGTTTGGCCTGCCGGGAAACTGCATGGTCGTGGCAGGCACAACGGACAGCACTGCGGCCGTGATGGCCTCAGGCGCTTGCGCGCCGGGTAAGGCGGTCACCGTGCTTGGTTCAACGCTGGTATTAAAGGTGGTGTCCGATTACCCGGTGTTTGAACCCCGGTATGGCGTGTACAGTCACCGGCTGGGCAGTCTATGGCTGGTTGGCGGCGCCTCGAATACGGGTGGTGCCGTACTGGCCAGGTATTTCTCCCCCGATGAACTTGAACGATTCAGCGCATGCATCGATCCCGACCAACCGACCGGGCTTGATTACTACCCGTTACTGAAAAAAGGTGAGCGTTTTCCGGTCAGTGATCCTCAGTTTCCACCCAGGCTGTCACCACGGCCTGATGACCCC
>BTQO01000066.1:0-7585 GCA_036985915.1 Gammaproteobacteria bacterium
AATCAATAATGGCCCAAGAAACAGCCCCCAGGCTCGACCCATGAGTTCTTTGACCCAATCACCACCCAAGGCGGCAACGGCACCCAGAGCGACATGGGTGATGGTCATGCCTATGATGAACGCGCCGCCCATCAGCAATGCGCGGCGTTCCTCGTGCGCCTTGGTTATATAGGCCAATACGACTGGAATTGAGGCGAGGGAGACCGGATTAAAGCTGAAGACGAAACCTGCGAGAAACGCCAGCCCTATGCCTATACCGCCTGGTTTTACCAATAACGCCTGCAATTCCTTATTACCCAGGTCCACTGATGGCGATAGAATATAAAGCGCGGCGCCAAACAATAGTACGGCCGTCAGATATGGCGCGGCGTTTGCAGCCTTGACCATAAAGTCCTGGCCGTCGTTTTTAAGCCCAAGCCACGCGGTAACAACCACCGGTAAGGTAAACAGCGCTGCGAACAACAGGCCCGCCAACAACGAAAGCCACAACGAGTCAACATTTATCGCAATCGCTACAATGACCAAAAATAACGGGATAGTACAGGCAGGTAATGTCAGTCCTAACCGTATGGCTTGCGGCAGCCGCTTGCTGCCGGGTATGAGGCGATAAAACTCCAGATGCGGTACGGGTATGTAGATCAGCCGTGAAACAAGATATAACGTTGCTATGCCTGCCAGCATGGCGCTACTGGTAGCGTTACTCCATTCGAACGGTTGTGTGAGCGCCACGGCAACTACTAACAATGTAGTAACCAACAAACTGCGTGAAATCCATATGAATACCAGGGCTGTGCAACAATCAGCGCGTGGTTCGCGATGTGCGCGCGCCGAAAACAAAGTATGAGTCGCTATGGTGCAAGGTTCAAAGAATGCCAGCAAGCCCAGTACCCCTGCGGAAGTCAGCAGTACGGTAATCATGATTGCGCATCAATACCTGTCACCTTGAGGCGTTGCATCAACACGCTTTTAAGCTTTGCGGCGCTAGGCAGCGAAGTGAAGATCAGCTCGCCATCAATCGCGATCGCGGGTGTGGTCAATACGCCGGTTTCGACAGCGTAATCAAGTTCTTTAAGGATATTGACTTCGCGCCAGGTCACCTGTCCCTCACCTAGCTCCTCAGCAATTGTCCGAAGCACATCTTTTGCGCGGCCACATTTACTGCAACCAGGCGATGAAAAAACTTCTACATGTATCGTCATCGGGTTTTTTTGCCTCAGAAATGAATACGAGTGTTCAGTATGAATCGCGGTTTATCCAGACCATTAATATCCTATACGATGCCGTCCTTTAGCACCCAGCGCTGCATCCGTTGGGCCGGCCGGGGCGGTACATTATCCAACCCGTAATGACCAGTACCAATCCTTAGAAGGTGAGCGCCCATACCCTGAACTGGCGTCAAGGTCATCAAAATCGGGAAGGTACGGGTTATGGCTACCACGGTTGTGTCCAGACCCAGGGTGACCAGGAGCATTGGACAGGGTGCGGCAGGTCTCTGTTCAGGAAAGGCAAACAGGGCCAGCCAGGTCACCCAAGTATCCCTTGATCGGGAAAACCGTGCAGTCATATTTTGTCCGCCATGGCATTGTGTTCAACCCTCTCAAAGGCAACCTGGAGCAGGGTTTTGGTTGCCAGGATTGACCGATTACTAATCCGCTACCGGATACTCTACAACCTGGAGTCAACTCCAGGTCAAGTCCCTGCAGGATCGCTTATTCATCGGCAAACCTGAACTAAGGGTCAGCGAGCGGTGCCCGGCAAGCGCCGGCGTAAAAACGGGTAAGCACCACTGGGTGGTTCGGATGGGATCGAGAACTGCGCGACTTGTTTATCCGGTGCCATCAAGGCAACGATTCCGGGCGCACTGACGCATGGGATCATACTAAGTGCAGTATTGGTAATTTTAAAACGTTGCCACCTTATTTCATTCAAGCGGCTTGATCACCGTGGCTATTCGTTACAGGAATGTCCCAGTTGATCGAGACCATCTGTCAGGAAGTCGGAGACAAGCGGTGTGGCTAGCAAGTATTCAGCCGTTCGTTCAGTCCAGCTATCCTTGGCTTGTTCCATAGCACTTTCCCACTCGTCTAACTCGAAATCACCACGACCAAGCCACATCAACGCCACAAGTGTAACCTGCTGTATGGGTTCCAGATCAGTTATCAGATTGCTAACTTCTACATAGGTAAGATCTCCGATGTGATCCGCCAACACTTGTAGTGCCCAGTCATCTCCAGGGCTATGCGGGTCTTCTGGGATCACGACCTCTTCCTTGGCCTGGAATTCCCTTGACTTTTCAATGATACCGCAAACAATTTCAGGGTTAATGTCCAGCATGGCCGTGATTCCCTTCTATGTGATCAGATGTGCCTGGCTGTCGGAAATAACAAAGCTTATTCGTTGCCCAGCATACCGTCTTTAAGGTTTTCGTCCGCGGGATCGTCCCCCAGCCAGACCTTGAGCAGCGCATCATTGAAGTCCTTACCCGGGATCGATCCCTGGGTTTCATCGTTGATGGTGACTGTAGTTCCTTTACCAGGCACATAGTCCAACAGGATGATTTCGCCCTCTTTAACGGTATCAAACAGTGCATTGAAGTCATTCAGTCTTGATAGTAGTGCGGCCATTTGTTCGTCGTTGTGATTATTGGCAAAGCCATCGTTCCAGCCGTCAATCAGTTTTTGTTTGCCTACCTCGTCATAGAGAATGTACATCGCAACACGGTTAGGGCCTGTTAGGTTAAGCACCTCAGCGGTCGAGGCAGCCTTTTCTGTTGTATACAGTGCGCCAACATAGATTTTGAAAAAGAATTTTTTGCGCACACCTGCGCCGTTTAGCATCAACTCTGTACCAGCTTCAGGCAGCATAATCGTATCGGGCAATTTTACGCCCGCTACCTCTGCTGCATTGGCGGTTATGATGCCAAATCCCATAAGTGTAATGAGACCAATCAGCTTTTTCATTGAATCCTCCTGTGCATTTTTCATGCGCTAAACGTTTTTTATAACATACTTATATAGCAGAATTTAAACCAGGTATTAAGTGTGTATGGTTAATCGTAGCGAATGTTGTTGAATATATGAACCTTAACTATACTCGCCTTATCAGTATTAAGCGCCATGAGTTGATGGTCGTGAGGAAGAAACCTTGGATTTTGTACACTTGCCTTATAACATCGCCAATCGTAAGGCGGAAGAACGCCTGTTACCATTGGCGATGGAAGGGGATAGACGTTCTGGATAACCGGATATTTAAGCGGGCATTGCTATTTGGCATGGTGCGTGGAAAACCATTACCCATCTGGGAAAAGGAATTTGATTGTTGCACCCGGGCGCAGTTTTTTCTGAAACTTATTCAGTCATATTCTGCCAGAATTTTCCCAATACCGGGCACATCAAACCCTAAACACCTGATCGATAACCAGCAGGCTGGTTCCGGCCGCTTGCCGGACATGACCATGCGGAAGTGCATGGTGGATTTTATAGAACGTATTTGATCAAGAATGACCGGGCCGATTACCAAGCGAAACTCAGTTCTGCAAAAAGCATGGCGGCAATTTTGCCGTGCTGTTGTTCGTGCTTATTACCGTAATTGTGAAATAGAGGGCATGTCCAACCTGCCTGATCAGGGCCCGGTGTTGTTATGTGCAAACCATGCGAACGCACTGGCAGATGCGGTTATCATACAAGCAGCAATCAACAGAACCGTTCATCCCTTATCAAGAAGCGGATTGTTCAAAAACCCGTTGCTAAGGCCTATTCTGCACATTCTGCAGGCCGTGCCAGTGTACCGGCGACAAGATGCCAATAGTAACCCGGCCAACAACGTCGACTCGTTTGCAAAGTGTTACGAGTTATTTGGTAATGGCGGCCTGCTGCTGATCTTCCCTGAAGGACAAAGTCACTCAGATACCAGCCTAAGAGCCATCAAAACGGGTGCCGCACGTCTTGCATTAAATGCCATGGAGCATGATGCGACACCTACCGTACTGCCTATTGGCCTGAATTTTTCCCAGAAAGGTAGTTTCCGTAGCAACGTGCTGATCAAATTGGGTACAGCGATTGATTTATCGGGGTTTACGGGCGGCGACCAGGAAGACGACGTACGCCAGCTGACCTCGGATATTCAAGCAGGTCTGGATAGTGTAACCATTAGTATAGAACATGGTGATGACGCGGAATTGTTGCATCGGATTGAACGATTTTTCTCCATGCGCCATGGCAAGTATCGCCGCAGAAGTATGGAGCTCAGGTTCCGTGCATTAAAGAGGCTTCACCAAAGTCACGATGAACTACGCAAGCATGTGCCTGAACAAATTCTTAAGGTTAAGCGGCATTTACAGCAATTCGAGCGGTTGTGCAGAAACTGGGGTATTCGTGATTATCACCTGACAACCAACTACAGCCCGACAATTATTACCCGATTTATCTTTCGTAGCCTGATGATATTGCTGCTGGTGTTGCCATTGGCTTCCTGGGGCATTGTTAATTCAATTGTCCCTTTTTTGATTACACGCCATGCTGCACGGTGGGTCTCACAGGATACTGACCAGTATGATACCGCCAAGATAGTCATGGGTTTATTCCTGTTCCCACTCTTCTGGAGCGGACAAGTTGCGTGGGTTTATTTCAATTTGGATTTTACCCTAGCTATTTACTATGCGCTTAGTTTGCCTCCTGCAGCTGCAGCCGCCGTATTTATACGCAAGGAGCGCCAGCGAATATGGGATAATCTACGTGTATTTTTCCTGTTTTTGAGGAAGAGAAAGCTCAGGCGATATCTAACCAATAAGCGCAATCAAATTGAACGTGAATTGGCCCAGTTGGTGAGGACATCAAGGAAATATCGATAGCCTGTTATCGCTGGATAATTGAATGCAGCGTCTGACCGATTAGCTCGAGATATATTTCACAGTTTGCGCAATGACATGCGCGTCGCGCAATATCCTGCGATGACCCAAGCCTTTTGTAGCGACAAATTGTGCACCATTCCATGCCGCAGCCACTGCCTTGCCCCGATCAATCGGTACGTCGTGATCATGCTCATCATGGATAATAAGCGCTGGTGTATCGAGCTTGGCAGCATTCTTGAGCGCAGATACCTCATCCCATATGTTGTGCCCGAACCTGCGTTCCAGTAAACGGTGCATGACTTTCTGTGCAGAATAGGGGATACGCAGGGTTTTGGAAAAACTTTCCATGAGCCAACGTACAGTATCCGGTGGGCTGATGCAGACGACACGCTGCATTGAAAGGCCATGACGCAGCATCATGGTTGTGGGAAAAACACCAAAGGAATGGCTGATGACCGCATGGATTGGTTTGTATGTGTTGGCTACGGACATGATTGCATCGGTAATCGCAAATACATTGGTTTGATTGCCGGGGGTTCGCCCATGAGCAGGAAAATCAATCGCAACCGCACGAAAACCAGCTTCAGCCAATGGGTCTGCAAAGGCCCCCAGTTGCGTACCGCGCCCGTTCCAGCCGTGCAGCAGTAATACCGTGGGACCTTCTCCCCATTCGTAAATCGTGATAGGCATACCCTGGTGGTCAATTTGTTTTTCAATAGACTGCGCGCGCCAGGCGGTTTCACGCCGCGGTTCCGGGTAACGTCGAGTGCTAAACCATAATCGACAGGCATAGCGACCAGCGATACCTGGAACAACCGTGCCGGCGACGGCAAATGCGAAACGCATCAATCTGAGTGTCAGGGGTATTCGACGCTGTGTCATGGCATGCAGTCAGCCTGGAAGCAAACGGGTGATATGCTTACCAAATCGTCTAAATACATGATTAACGAACAATAACAATATGATTTGATCAACAGAACAAACAGGCTTTGGTGCACATCTGCATTAATCATACCTCAGGCATGAAGTGTTCCAAGCTGCTGACGGGATGTACGATATCAGGAGGGAGTCCTGATTGGGAGTATGCTATACGGGTTTAATCAATTCGCCAGTGCCTGGTCCTGCATGGACTGGTATTCTTTCTCAAAGAAGAATTGCTGTTCACCAAATGCCGGTTTTAGTTGGTCCAGCCAGGTAGCTTTGGGGTCAAATTTTGCAAAAAAGGGTTGTTGTATCCAGTCTTTATTGCGACCCTGAATAAACCTGAGCACGAACACCTTTTCACCGCGAATTTCTGTTACACCTTGTATCTCAACTTTACCGGGACCAGCGCTCATTGATGGGCCACGTGCAGTTCGAGACAGTCCGGAAACATTTTGAATCGCATTACGGTAAATTTGCCATGCTTTATATAGCGGTACTTCGAAGTACCGCCGCGAGCCGGTATTCCGCTCGACAAACATGTAATACGGGGCCATACCCAGGCGTACCTGCATCTTCCACATTGTTGACCAGACGTTTGAATCATCATTGATATGGGCCAGCAACGGGCTCTGTGTACGTATGACCGCACCGGTTGAGCGTATACGGCTGATAGCTTCATGGGCAATATTGGTATCGAGTTCACGCCAGTGATTAAAGTGGGCCATGAATGCGAGCTGTTTGCCGGACGATACTATGCGTTCAAATAAATGTAGCAGGTCGTTAGCATCGGCATCAGTAACGAATCGATGTGGCCAATATGATAATGATTTGGTTCCAACTCGAATTGTTTGAATATGTTCAAATTCAGGCTCAAGTAATGGCTCTAAATGAGTAGCCAGGTTCTCTGCCTTCATCACCATGGGATCGCCGCCTGTCACCAGCAGGTCAGTGACCTCCTTGTGTTGTAGAAGATAATTCCGTAGTTGCGATCCCTCTTTTACCGTAAAGCGCATTGACTTATCGCGCACAAACTGTGGCCAGCGAAAACAGAACGTACAGTAGGAATGGCAAGTCTGGCCCTGGCTTGGGAAAAATAAAATCGTTTCGTGGTATTTATGCTGAACACCCTCAAGGGGTACTCCGTTTAAGTAAGGCACGTTGAGTGTACCTTGTCCCGCGGGGTGAGGATTGAGTTCGTGGTGAATCGCATTGGCCGCATCGCGGATTTGTTCACGGCTGCCATTTGACCTAAGCAGTGTTGCGATACGTTCAAAATGATCGGGCGAAATCATTCCCGGTTGCGGGAAGGTGAGCTGAAAGATCGGGTCATCGGGTACGTTGTCCCAGTCTATCAGTTGTTTGATTACATATTCGTTGACACGGAACGGCAGGACATGGCCCACGACTTTCATGGCAAAACGCTGATCTTCAGACAGTTTCTTGAGCGGCTTGATAGTATCGAACTGGCCTAGCGTATAGACCCGAAACGGTTCGACCCGCGTCACGGTTTTGTCAAGCAATGCCAGATTGTGTTCTATGTTCGTCATTGTATTGATATAAACAAGTGTTCCTTTGTCTGTTTGTGGCAACAGTTTCTGACCTGCCTGTTAAGTTAACAGGCACGTACATTTATTGGTTGTTATATAAGCGCAATCAAATACAAGCCCTTGAACGATTTGATTCTGAGTCCCCCGTTACCCAGTGCATTAAGGGCAAACCATCAGATGATTATTCTAACATTGTTACAGGTTTTATTGACACTTCGTAACTTGCGGATATCAAAAGAATTTTTAAAATTTGTTATACAGTGTT
>BTQO01000067.1:0-7552 GCA_036985915.1 Gammaproteobacteria bacterium
GTGCCCGCGGGGTAAAATCCATGGTGTTGTGTCTTCGAACGCATAAAAAACCGGGGCTTGGCCCCGGTTTTTTATGTCCAAGGATGGACGGTCACCGGCCCCTTTTATGTCCAGGGATGGACGGTATGCCGCGGGCGCATGGATGCGCAGGAGCGGCCCTTACGGGGCCCGGTATACACTCCATGGATGGAGGAGGTAGAGTCGTGTCTGGAACAACGACCGAGGTACGAGCCCATGGATGGGCGAGATAGGGCGAAGCAGGAAGCCAGAGCCGAGAACGAAGCACGACTGCATGGACGCAGGAGGTAGAGCGACTCAGGAGACAAAGTCGATGGAAGCCGGAGCGGCGATGCCCTGTTCGTACCGTGCGCCGTCGTGATCGTTTAACCGTGCCAAGAAACACGGCAATACATCTATTCAACCTTCTCGCTGATCACCAATGACAATTGCTGTGGTTGTTTCGTACTCAACGGCAGGCTCGTTCCAATCAGGTCACCTGGCTGGGCCATGGCGTTAGCACTACTTGAGATACGCGCGCTCACGATCACTTCGGGGAATCTGGATAGCGTCATTTCAGGCATCATGGCCAGGCTGTCATTCAATGAGACTGTGAGCGGTAATTCTTGTACGCTACGGCGAATGACTGCCAGCGGTATCGAGGGACCATTGGCGGCCTTGGCGAAAATGAACACCGTGTCACTGGGTTTCGTTTGCGCAGCCAATCCCTGATCCAGGCTAACGGTCACCTCAATCACAGATCCAGCCTTCGCTGCACCCGGCGTTTGTTCGACTGTATACGGTGCGATTCCGCCCAGTTCCCGGGCGTGCGCGATATAACCCATAATCATCTGATTCGTCTCGGGGTCAATATCCGGTTGACTCGTCATGCGTTCCCAAAATACGATCGCGCCTGGATAATCATCGCGCTGAAAGGCCTCAAAGCCGGACAACCACAACGCTTTAGGTAACCGAGGATCCTTGTACAGCGCCTTCTTAAGCATCCGGGCAGGATGGCCGGGCAGTTGATTATCGCGCACCCGCGCCAATGCATCTGCGTAATCGGCCAGGAACTGGGCATCGGGATCATCTGTCAGCACAAGAACACGTTCAAAGGACACAATGGCTGCCTGATTGCGCTCTAAAGCCAATTGAGCACGTCCCAACATGGCCCATCCACGCACATCGTCTGGCCGTTCACGTAAATGCGCGACCAGCTTTTCGATCATCTCTTCAACAGAGGGTAATTCGGCCTGCCGGGTTATCTCAATTTCTTTGGTGAATATCTGCCAGCCTCCCAGCTTCCAATACAAAGCGGTCGCGCTTGCGGGCAACAAAATAGCCAGCGCCACAGCGGCATACCGGGTTGGCCGCTGAACCACCGATGCGCACGCGGCATCATCCAGTTCCTGTGCCAGTTCTGTTTTGAGGTCCGCACTGGCCTGCTCAAAGGTCGATTGGTCCAAGCCGCCGGTATCGAGTTCAGTTTTCAACTCTGCCAATCTGGCACGCAGAACCGCCAGGTTGACTTCATCACGATCAGGACCGGCATGCTGGGGGGCAGCCATACTCAAAAGGGGCCTTAAGATGGCCCACAGGGATACCAGCGTAACAACGCTTGCGGCAAGAATAAAACTCGTCATGACTCAATCCCCTGATCGTTTTCTTCTCCGCCAAGCAGCGTCTCCACCCTGTCCATGGCCGACGGTGGCACACTAATGCTTGGTGCGCGATTGCGTCGCTTGATCAATACCACGGTGATCACAAGCCCAAACACCAGCAGCAATCCCGGGCCAAACCAGAGTATCAGGGTCTGTTTTTTGAGCGGTGGCCGGTACAGCACGAAATCGCCATACCGCGCGACCAAATAGTCGATGACCGCCTCGTCGGAGTCGCCCTGTCTGATCATGTCCGCCACTTGATTTCTTATGTCTTTGGCCAGATCGGCGTTCGATTCAGCCACGCTCTGGTTTTGACAGACCAGGCAGCGCAACTCTTCGGTCAATGCCTTGAATCGCGCCTCATATTCCACGTTATCGAATGTTACAAGTGGCTGGGCAAATGCTGTACTGAACATCAGCCCACACAAGAAGAGTAAACCGAATCTACCCATTGGATGGATCCTGCGGTGTTTAATGGTGGTCATGATTTCCAGCCCAGCGGTCTGCGAATAGATAATGAGAAAACGAAACGCCACTTATTGCTGCGCCGCCAGTGCCGGGTCATTAATCGGCTCAGCATGTGTGCGCTTTTGTTTCACATCAATGCGATACCGGCGGTCTGATGCAGCCAAAAGACCACCGAATGCCATCATCAAAGCGCCCAGCCAAATCCAGCGTAGGAATGGTTTGTGATAAAGCCTTACTGCCCAGGCATCACCGCCAAGCGGTTCACTAAGGGCGACATAGAGATCACGAAACAACCCGCCATCGATCGCCGCTTCCGTCATCGGCGAAGTTTGAACCCGGTAAATCCGTTTTTCCGGTGTGAGTATGGCCACCTGCTCACCGCTGCTGTTCGTCACTTCTACCTGAGCGCGTTGTGCTGTGTAATTGGGTCCGGTGATTTTTTCTATGCTGGCAAAGCGGAAGCTATAACCACCTAGCTCATGGCTCTGGCCTGGCACCATACGCAGGTCTTTTTCGCTGCTAAACGCACTGGTATAAGTCACGCCAATGATGAGTACGCCGACACCGATATGCGCCAGCGTCATCCCATAAAATGCGGCTGGCACAGCCGAAAGCGCTGCAATAGCACCATCCCGCTGGCGCAATCGCCGCCATAACGACTGCAAAGAGGTTAGTATCACCCACAGGGCCAGCACAGAGCCAATGATTACCATCACACTGGCCTTACCAAATAGCAGCCAGGTGATGGCAACACCGCCGATCACAGCGATAATGATTGTGTAGCGCAAACGTTGGGCCAATTCACCGACACTCGCGCTTCCCCAACGCGTCAGTGGACCGATTCCCATCAGCACCACCAGCGGTATCATCACCAACGGAAACATGAAATTGTAATACGGTGGGCCCACGGAAATTTTACCGAGCTTTAATGCATCGAGCAGGAGCGGCGTCAAAGTACCCAGCAACACCGTCGCCGTGGCCACGACCAGTATGATATTGTTGAGTAACAATAACGTTTCCCGTGACAACAAATCAAACCGGCCGCCGCCCTTAATGTTCGGTGCACGCCATGCATAAATCAGCAGTGATGCACCAACAACAACGCCCAGGAAGGTCAAAATAAATACCCCGCGGGCCGGGTCATTGGCAAAGGCATGTACCGACACTAATACCCCGGAGCGCACCAGGAAGGTCCCTAACAAACTCAAGGAAAAAGTCAAGATTGCCAGTAATACCGTCCAGCTTTTAAAGGCTGCGCGCTTCTCCGTTACCGCCAGCGAATGAATCAGTGCGGTACCCACCAACCAGGGCATAAATGATGAGTTTTCCACCGGGTCCCAGAACCACCAACCACCCCAACCAAGTTCGTAATAGGCCCACCAACTGCCAAGAACGTTCCCCAAGGTCAGAAACAGCCAGGCCACGGTCGTCCAGGGACGTGACCAACGCGCCCACGCGGCGTCGAGGTGGCCGCCAAGCAGTGCCGCTACTGCAAAACTGAACGCCACCGAAAACCCGACATAGCCCATATACAACAAGGGTGGATGAAGGATTAGTCCCACGTCCTGCAGTAACGGGTTCAGATCGCGCCCCTCCAATGCGGCAGGCACCAGCCGGTCAAACGGGTTGGAGGTCAGTAGAATAAACAACAGGAATCCGGCGCTGATAAATCCCATCACGCCAATGACCCGCGCCAGGAATTGTTCTGGCAAGCTGCGACTGAACAGGGTGACGGCAAAACCCCAGCCACTCATCATGAGCATCCAGAACACCAGCGACCCCTCATGCGCACCCCACACGGCTGATACGCGGTAATACCATGGCAACGCGCTATTGGAGTTGTTTGCCACGTACGCCACTGAAAAATCACTCTGAATAAAGGCCCAGGTCAGGGCGGCAAACGACAACAACAGCAAGCCAAATTGCGCCCTTGCAAGTGGCCGGGCCATGCCAATCCAGGCCAAGTGCCCACGGGCTGCCCCTGCGATCGGCATGATCGCCTGTATGATAGCCACGAACAGCGCCAGGATCAGTGCGAAATGGCCCAGTTCAGGAATCATGGTGTTAACGTATTGGCCGATTGTTGCTTGGCCTGGGCCGATTGTCGCTTGGCCTTCTCAATAGAATCATGAACCTCGGGCGGCATGTAGGTTTCATCATGCTTGGCCAACACCTCGCTGGCCTGAAACACACCATCCGGTCCGATACGTCCCAGCGCCACAATGCCCTGACCTTCTTTGAACAAATCCGGCAGGATACCCGTGTAACGAATGTTCACGGTTTTGGCCGTGTCCGTGACATCAAAACGCATGTCCAAGCTATCGCTGGATCGCACCACACTGCCTGCCACGACCAGACCACCGACCCTGAACACTGCACCAGGCGGTACTTTGTCTTGCGCAATATCAGTCGGACTATAGAAATACAGCATGTTTTCCTTAAACGCACTCAATGCCAAGGCTGCTGCAATACCAATCCCGACCACCAGGCTTGCAACTGCAATCAGGCGGCGTTTACGCGTCGGTGTCATAAATTACCTCCAGAATGCCTGTCAGCGCGCGCACGACGGGCCAGGTCATTTAATAACTTTCGTTCGTTGATCATGGGCACAACAAGATTAACTGCCAGCACAAGCAGGGTAATCCCGTATGAACCCCATACATAAAATGCATAGCCACCCATATTCAGAAAGTCGTTCAGACCATTCATCAACTCACCAGTTCCCTGACCCATGCGCTGCGGCGTTCACGAACCAATAATTCACAGCGGGCACGCTTGAGTACATTCACCACATAAAAAAGCTTAAAGGCACCCGCCATCAATAGCAGCGGGATCAACATGCTTAGATGAATAGACGGTTTGTCGAACTTTGCTACTGTCGCGCCCTGGTGCAGCGTACTCCACCACTCCACCGAGTAATGAATGATCGGGATATTCACGGCCCCCACCAACACCAGGATAGCGCCGGCCTTGGCTGCAATGCGCGGGTCTTCGATTGCAGTATGCAGTGCCATGTAACCGAAATACAAAAACAGCAGGATCAGTTCCGACGTCAGTCGTGCATCCCAGACCCACCAGGTGCCCCACATCGGTTTACCCCACAATGAACCGGTCACCAGCGCAATAAAGGTAAACGAGGCACCGATCGGTGCACTGGCCGTGATCATAACATCCGATATTTTGATTCGCCAGATCAGGCCAATAGCAGCGGCCACCGCCATTACCATGTATATGAACATGGACATCCAGGCACTGGGTACATGAATGTAGATAATGCGCACACTATCGCCCTGCTGGTAATCCGGTGGCGACAGGATCAACCCGCCGATCAATCCAGCAATCAGCAGTAATGCACAGGACCAGCCCAGCCACGGCATCAAACGACCGGACAACCGGTAAAAATACGGTGGCGAACCTAATTTATGAAACCAGACCCACATATCAGCTCAAGGAAATACGCAATGCAGCCGCTGTTGCCAGCGGCGCAAGTGTGAGGGACAGAACCAGCAGGGCGCCAAGTATATAGAGTTGGCCGGCAACTGGCAGCCCCACGCTGGCAGCAGCGACTGCCCCGGTCGCAAAAATCAGCACCGGTACATAGAGCGGCAGAACGAGTAATGACAGCAATACCCCGCCACGGCTTAAACCTACGATCAGGGCCGTACCGATTGCCCCGACCAGGCTAAGCAATGGTGTGCCCAACACCAATGTTATGATCAGCACAGGCATGTCCTGCGCCGGTAGTTGAAATAAAATTCCGATCAGCGGAGCCAACACAATCAAGGGCAGCCCGGTGACCAGCCAATGGGCTACGATCTTGGATAAGACCAGCAAACTCAGCGGATGTGGTGAGAGCACCAACTGCTCCAGCGAACCATCTTCGTAGTCCGACCGGAATAAACGTTCCTGCGACAAAATGCCCGCGAGCAGGGCCGCCACCCAGATCACACCCGGTGCGATGGTGCGTAACAACTCAGGATCGGGCCGCATTGCAAGCGGGAATATGCTGGTGACTATAATAAAAAACAGCATCGGATTGGCAATCTCGCTGCGGTGGCGAAATGCCAACAGCAGGTCACGCTTGATGACCGCCCGGCAGGCCTCGCTTACGGTAATCCGGTTCATTGCGGCAGTTGAATGTGTTTCACGCGGGAAATATCGAGATGTAACTCGTGATGGGTGGTCATAGCGACCAGACCGTCGTTATTTAAATGCAATTCCAGTAATTCCTCGATGACGCGGATGCCTTCACGATCCAACGCCGTAAACGGCTCATCCAGAACCCACAACACGGCGCCCGTCACCAGGAGTCGTGCCAGCGCGGTGCGCCTGCGCTGCCCGGCCGATAATCGGCGGCACAGCATGTCCTCGAATCCGTCCAGTTTGACCGCGGCTAGTGCCTGCATTGCGCTCAGGTGCCCTTTGCCCGCTGCCATGGCCTGGGCAAACGCCAGGTTCTCAAGCGGCGTCAGATCCATCTTGATCCCGTTATGGTGACCCACGTAGGCCACCTCACCCTGGTATTCCGGCAAGGCATACTGAATGACCTCGCCACGCCACAGCACATCACCCTCATCCGCCAGCGCCAGTCCGCTTAAGATCCTGAGCAGGCTGGTTTTGCCTGAACCATTGGGCCCCTCGATCTGGGCGACCTCTCCGGGCAGCAACTCAAGATCGAATTGGCTGAACAATAGCCGGTCACCCCGCAGACACTCCAAGCCACACGCTAACAGCGGGGCCTGCACAGCAGACGGCGCAACCGCACGATCATGGCTGTTTGACGCAAGTGCAGTCATGGAAAGAGGGTGAAATTGAGATGAGGCAAATTGCAAACAATACCGGAATCAACGTGAACGTTGAGGACGGTTCACGATCCGGATTGTACCAGTTTTCCTAAAGTTAAACGGTGCTTAGGGCTGGTCCGGACCGGTTGCTGATTGGCCGGTCTGATCATGCCTGGCCAACCAGACCTCGATCAGCTGCTTGCCCTGATCAATATGCGCTTTCGTGAGTTGCCTGGCCAATTTTGCCTGCGCTTTCAACGCCTCAGGGTCGCCCTGTGCAGCTGCCAGCGAAAACCACATATAGGCCAGAATAGCGTCCTGTTTCATGCCTTTGCCATTTAAGTGCATGGCCGCGAGATTGAACTGTGCCGATGGGTGGGACTGTTCGGCCGCCTTGCGATACCACTTCACAGCTTGCGTATTATCCTGCGCAACCCCTTGGCCCCGTTCATACATAACGCCGAGATTAAACTGGGCATTGGCCAGACCAAGTGCCGCCGCCTTACGGTACCAGCGCACCGCCTGAACCGGATCTTTGTCCACGCCTACACCTTGAGCATACATCGAGCCGACACTGTCCTGTGCCAGGGCATCGTCCTCAGCTGCGGCCTTTTGAAACCATAAAAGCGCCTTGGGTGGGTC
>BTQO01000068.1:0-7527 GCA_036985915.1 Gammaproteobacteria bacterium
TCAAGTTAAGTTCAATATCAGTCACCGTCCAGGGCGTCTGAATACCCAGTATTTTGCTGTACAGTTCTTTGTCTCTCATACCCCATACGTTAAGCTACCCACTCGATCAGGGGAAGAGCCAAAAAAATAGCCTTCCTGTTCGATGATTGCGGCGACAGTTGCTTATGGTCTGTAAGGCATGGTTTGTTCTATCAACTGCTGAATGGCTGATAATCCCGTGCGCTGATCGGGTTTTGTAGTGTTCGCTAGGTAACGATGTAAAATTATTTTTTCCTTCCTGTCAAGCAACCGCTTTATATGCGTGCAGATGCAATTGTACGCCGGTGTCAAGCGCAATCTCACCTGTTTTTTTGGGTTGCCTGAGATAGTATGTGCGTGTAAACGCATGGAGCATCGCGAATATCTGTTTTCGGAGTGTGTATTAATGAATTATCAGAAGATCAGTCCACCTGATCGTGGCGAGCGAATTACAGTCAATCCAGACCTGACACTAACTGTTCCGGACAACCCGATCGTCTCGTTCATCGAGGGTGATGGTATCGGTGTTGACATTACCCCGGTCATGAGACGGGTCGTGGATGCTGCAGTCGAGCGTGCATATAACGGCAAGCGCAAGATTGAATGGATGGAGATCTATGCGGGTGAAAAGGCCAATCGTTTGTACGGCGATGACGTCTGGTTGCCGGATGAAACGCTCGATGCCATCCGTGAATTTTCCATTTCAATCAAGGGCCCGTTAACGACCCCAGTGGGCGGCGGTATTCGATCATTGAATGTGGCGTTGCGGCAGAAGCTTGATCTGTATGTGTGTATGCGGCCGGTGCGTTACTTTAAAGGTACGCCCAGCCCGCTTAAGGAGCCGGAAAAGACCGATATGGTGATTTTCCGTGAAAATTCAGAGGACATTTATGCCGGTATCGAATGGCAGGCGGGCACGGATGAGGTCAAAAAAGTCATTCGTTTCCTCACGAAAGAACTGGGCGTAACCAATATCCGGTTCCCCGACACGGCGGGAATCGGCATCAAACCGGTTTCCAGTGAGGGTACCAAACGCCTGGTACGCCGTGCCTTCCAGTACGCCATCGATAATGATTGCCCATCGGTTACATTCGTGCACAAGGGTAATATCATGAAATTCACCGAAGGCGCCTTCAAAAATTGGGGTTATGAATTGGCCAGGGAAGAATTTGGCGCCGAAGAACTGGACGGTGGGCCCTGGTGCCAGTTCAGGAACCCGGTCACGGGTAACGATATTCTGGTCAAAGACATCATCGCGGATAACTTTCTGCAGCAGATCCTGCTCAGGCCATCGGCATACAGTGTGATCGCAACCCTGAACCTGAATGGCGACTATATTTCGGATGCCTTGGCAGCCCAGGTGGGCGGTATTGGCATGGCACCGGGTGCCAACTTGTCTGACAGCATTGCCCTGTTTGAGGCGACCCATGGCACCGCACCCAAATACGCCGGTAAAAACGAAGTCAACCCCTCATCATTGGTGCTGTCTGCCGAAATGATGCTGCGGCATATGGCGTGGAAGGAAGCTGCAGACCTGATCATCCGCGGTATCAGTCAGGCCATCGGCGCCAAAAAGGTGACCTACGATCTGCATCGCCTGATGGAGGGGGCAACCAAACTGAGTTGCTCGGACTTCGGTGAGGCGATCATTGACGGTATGTGACGTATGGTTTGCTAAACTTGGCATATGACAGAATATCTGCCAGACAGGAATGACGATGGGTTGCTGGTTGAGCAGGCCAAGCCGAAGCTCAAACAGCCACCCATGTTCAAGGTGGTGCTGATCAATGATGATTACACGCCGATGGAATTTGTCGTGCGCATTCTGGAACAGTTCTTCAGTATGGATCGCCCGAAGGCAACACAGGTGATGCTGCATGTGCATGCGCGCGGAAAGGGTATATGCGGTGTCTTTACCAAGGAAATTGCGGAAACCAAGGTGATACAGGTCAATGAATTTTCCAGACAAAACCAGCACCCTTTGTTGTGTGCGATGGAGGAGGCGTAATACCTGGAATGTTAAGCAAGGAACTGGAAGACTCACTGAACAACGCGTTTCGATACGCCCATGATGAGCGTCATGAGTATGTGACCGTCGAGCATCTTTTACTGGCGTTATTGGAGGACAGTTCCTCGGCTACCGTGCTTCGTGCCTGCGGTGGCCGTCTGGATGAGCTGAATAAGGAGCTCACTGTTTTTCTGGATGAGACAACACCACGGTTGCCAGAAGACAGTGATCAGGAAACACTGCCTACGCTCAGTTTTCAGCGCGTATTGCAGCGCGCCGTGTTTCATGCGCAATCCACGTCCAGGGAGCATCGGGAAGTAACCGGTGCCAACGTTCTGGTCGCGTTATTCAGTGAGCAAGACTCACAGGCTGTCTACCTGCTCAATAAACAGGATATTACCCGTCTTGACGTTGTGAATTACATTTCGCATGGTGTCACGCGGCTGGAAGGTGAGGGCGAGCCAGAATTTTCTCCAGCTGCGGAGGATGAAGGGGAAGGCGGGCAGGAGCCACAACAATCACCGCTGGAGCGGTTTGCCAATAATCTTAATGAACTGGCCGCCGAAGGCAAGATCGATCCACTCATTGGCCGCGATGCAGAAATGGAGCGCACGGCACAAGTGTTGTGCCGCAGGCGCAAAAACAATCCGCTGTTTGTTGGCGAAGCCGGCGTTGGCAAAACCGCACTGGCCGAAGGGCTGGCACGGCGCATCGTAGACGGTAAGGTGCCTGATGTGCTGAAGTCGAGCACGGTCTATTCGCTCGACCTTGGTGCGATCATAGCTGGCACCAAGTACCGGGGCGATTTTGAAAAGCGCTTCAAGGCCGTTTTGGGCCAGCTCAAGCAAGAAGAGAAAGCGATCCTTTTTATCGATGAAATTCATACCATTATCGGTGCCGGTTCGACATCAGGCGGCGTTATGGACGCCTCGAATCTCATCAAGCCGATGCTGGCATCGGGTGAACTGAAATGCATTGGCTCAACAACCTTTAAGGAATACAGAGGCATCTTTGAAAAAGACCACGCACTGTCACGCCGATTCCAGAAAATCGATGTTAGCGAGCCAACAGAACGAGAGACGATCGATATACTCAAGGGACTGAAATCACGGTTCGAAGAACATCACCAGGTGCGTTATACGCTACCTGCGCTGCGTGCTGCCGTTGAATTGGCGTCACGCTACATTACGGATCGTTATTTACCGGATAAGGCAATTGACGTGATCGATGAAGCCGGTGCGCATGAGCGATTGAAACCATCATCCAGGCGAAAGAAGACGGTCGGTGTTGGCGAAATAGAATCCATCATCGCCAAGATGGCACGCGTTCCATCGAAAAGTGTCTCGTCTTCAGATAAGGATGCACTCAGAACCATGGAGCGTGACCTGAAAATGGTGATCTTCGGGCAGGATGAAGCGATCGCTAATATTGCAAATGCGATCAAATTGTCTCGTTCCGGGCTGGGTGATCCGCAAAAACCAATTGGCAGTTTTCTGTTTGCAGGCCCAACCGGTGTCGGTAAAACAGAAGTTGCCCGTCAATTGGCCAAGCTGATGGGTATTGAATTGATTCGGTTCGACATGTCCGAGTATATGGAACGGCATACGGTATCACGACTGATTGGTGCGCCGCCGGGTTATGTGGGTTTCGATCAGGGTGGTTTGTTGACAGAGTCTGTTATCAAACACCCGCATGCGGTTTTACTGCTTGACGAAATAGAAAAAGCGCATCCGGATGTGTTCAACCTGCTGCTTCAGGTCATGGATCATGGCACGTTGACCGATAATAACGGGCGCAAGTCGGATTTCCGCAATACCATCCTGATCATGACGACCAATGCCGGGGCAGTAGAAACACAACGGGCCTCGATGGGTTTTACACAGCAGGATCATTCCAGCGATGCGATGGAAATTATTCGACGCACCTTTACACCGGAATTCCGCAATCGGCTCGACGCTATCATCCAGTTCAAGAGTCTTGATTTTGAACTGATTCTGCTGGTTGTCGACAAGTTTCTGGTTGAACTGCAAAGCCAACTGGACGAGAAGAAAGTACTGCTCGATGTTGACGACGATGCGCGCACCTGGCTGGTCAAGAACGGGTATGATCCCAAGATGGGCGCGCGACTTATGGCACGCCTTATTCAGAACAGCATTCGACGACGCCTGGTAGACCGGTTATTGTTTGGTGAACTGTCACATGGTGGTACCGTCCATGTCGGGGTGAATAATGATGAACTCAGCTTCGAGTTTGAAGGCATTGCCGAAAAAGTCACGTAGGGACTGATAATTGGCCTTTTGCGGGCTATCATTATCAAACAAAGAAGGCCGCGTCGTCGCGGCCTTTTATTTAAGGAACCCCGAATTAGTCAGAGCTTTTTCAAGTATTTTGGTTTAGCGTTCCCTGAAGGTAATTCGACCTTTAGTCAGATCATACGGGGTCATCTCAACGGTAACCGTGTCACCGGTCAGAATGCGGATATAGTGTTTACGCATGCGGCCTGAGATGTGGGCCGTCACAATATGGCCATTTTCCAGTTCAACGCGGAACATGGTGTTCGGCAAGGTCTCAATGACCGTCCCTTCCATTTCAATTTGGTCTTCTTTTGCCATGCGTATTGTTCAAGGTAACTAAAGCGGCGCGTATTCTGCCCTAATTCACACTAGGAGGCAAAGTATCTGCCGGCATTCGTATCCCGAGGATTTGTGCTGTTATATAAACCCGATCCGGGGTTGCATACTCAAGCAACCATGACCCATTTCCGGTCCTGCAAAACCTCGTGTGGTTTGAAATCTGATTTATAGGACATCTTGCGGCACTCGTTGATCAGGTAGCCGAGATAGAGATAATGTAGCCCCTCATTTTTTGCCTGTTCAATCTCCCAGAGAATTGCAAAAATGCCTAGACTACGGCGCGCATGCTCAGGATCGAAGAATGTATAGACTGCAGAATAACCATCTTCGAGTTCGTCAATGACAGCGACAGCCAGTAACGTTGACTGAAGTCTGAATTCAACAAACTGGGTTATGCTCCATGGGCTGGTTAGAAAATCCATGTATTTAGCCGGCTCGGGGTGGTCCATGCCGCCATCCCGGTGTCGTGCATTCAGGTAACGTTGATAAAGGCCGAAATGCTCATGATGAAATTCATCTGTGCGTTTACAAGTCGTCAAGTCACTATTTTGCGCCATGATGCGACGTTGCGATCGATTTGGATGAAAACGCTGCACCGGGATTCGTAATGGCTGGCATGATTCGCAGTGCGGGCAACGTGGGCGATAGAGGTATCGGCCACTGCGTCGAAAACCATCCTGCGTTAGCCGGGTATATAGATGCTCACTGACCGGTGCATTGGGGTCCAGAAACAGCGTCATTGCCTCCCGGTTATGTAAATAGCTGCAGTTGTGCCCGGGTGTCAGGTAAAAGGCAATGGCCGCTGTAGCTGGATCAATGTTTGAATCGTGGCTCATGTGCGCTGAGTCTTTACCCATCCGTCATCAATTTCAAGCCGCCAGGTGCCTGGTTTCACCGCGACATCACAGTAGCGATCCAGGAGCGCCAAAAATTGCTCGCGGGGCATCAGTGTTGCTCCCAGCGAACGCATATGTTCAGACTCGATCTGGCAATCGATCAACTTGAACTTCCAGGCGGCAAGCTGTGCATCCAGCCAGGCAAGTGCAACTTTGGAGGCGTCACGTTCAAGACTGAACATGGACTCGCCAAAAAAAATCCGGCCCAGTGCAACACCATACAAGCCGCCCACCAGCTTATCGTCCAGGCAAACTTCGACTGAGTGCGCATAACCCAGGTCATGCAGTTGTTGATATGCCGCCTGCATGTCTTTGGTGATCCAGCTGCCAGGGTGTTCCTCGTTACGGGGCAGACTACAGTGCTTGACGACTTGCACAAATGCCCTGTCCAGGCTGATGCTAAAACCCGCATTACGAAGTCTCTTGCCCAGGCTGTGTGTAATCCGCATCTGGCCAGGGGTAATGACAGTGCGCGGGTTTGGTGACCACCAGAGTATCGGTTGGTTGTCCTGATACCAGGGAAAGATGCCGTGGCGGTAGGCATTGATGAGTCGCTTGGTACTCAGATCGCCGCCAACAGCCAACAGACCATCCGGGTCGGTAAGTGCTTGCCCTGCATCGGGAAACGGACTCTCCGGGTCATCGGGATCAAGTAAAAATAACCGGCTCATTTGAACTAACCGGCTGAAAGTCTTGCATGAGGCGGGTGTGTGGGCGCCAAAGAGGGGAGCGGGTCTTTATAGGGCGAACGCTTGCATAGTGTTTTGTAATAATCGCGAATGGCGCGTGTCTCGCGGCGCAAGAAATCATTGATCACAACACGGAATGGTTCATGCTCAATCCAGTGTGCGGACCGGGTAATGGTGGGTAAGAAACCGCGGCTTATTTTATGCTCGCCTTGCACCCCGGGGTCAAAATGTTGTAGCCCGTTATCGATGCAGTATTCCAGGCCCTGGTAATAGCACAATTCAAAATGAAGAGAATGATAATCCCGTGCACATCCCCAATGCCTGCCATAGAGTGTGTCCAGGCTTTTAAAACAGATCGCGGCGGCAACATCCTGATTGTTGTCACGCGCCAGTGCGATCAAAATCTGGTTGCCCATTGTGCGGCCAATTTCACGAAAGAAATCGAGTGTGAGCGTTGGGTAGCCAAATTTTTTATTGAAGGTGCTGCTATAAAAACGATACACGGATTGCCACTCATGATCATCCAGTTCGTTGCCGGATTTTAGTACAATTTCAATATTTGATTCCCTGACTCTTCGTCGTTCACGCTTGATCTTTTTGCGTTTGTGTGCAGTGAATCTGCCCAGGAAATCGTCAAAGCTGCGATAGCCGTCGTTTTTCCACTGAAATTGGCAATCAATGCGTACACCTAAACCATGGGATTCAAGCGACTGTGTGTCTTTATCGTTTGTGAACAGTGCATGCAGGCTGCTGGCACCCATTGAAGAACCGTAACCAATCGCCGTTTCCATGAGTTGTTTTCTGATTGCTTGTTCATCGCAATCCGGGTTGACCATCAATCGCGGGCCCGTTGCCGGTGTGTACGGTATAGCTATGACCAGTTTCGGATAGTAGGAAAGCTCCGATCGTTGGTAAGCGTCTGCCCAGTTCCAGTCGAACACAAACTCACCATAGGAATTGGTTTTAATGTACATCGGTGCGGCACCGATCAATCGCTTACTCTGATCGCGGACCAGTACATGACGGGGTAGCCAGCCGAAGTGCTCGCCAACGCAGTGGTGGCGTTCCAACGCACGTAAAAATTCATGCCTGAGGAAAGGATTGTGTTCGGGGTTGAGCGCGTTCCACTCTGCCTTTGATACCTCGTCAATGTTATTGCAGAGTGTGGCAGTGGTATTCACAGCACTTGGCTCTTAGTGCTTTCGACGAGCACCTATTCAATACGTGTTGGCTTATGTGCCAGAGCATCGAGATATTTTTCTGCATCTAACGCGGCCATGCAG
>BTQO01000069.1:0-7422 GCA_036985915.1 Gammaproteobacteria bacterium
CTGGTGCGTAGATATCCGATGGAGATCATCAGCGTCGATTCTGTGATGGTTTATAAGGGCATGGATATTGGATCGGCCAAACCAGACCCTGAGACAAGGCGCAGTGCGCCACATCGCTTGCTGGATATACTCGATCCCGCCAAGAGCTATTCAGCTGCACGATTCCGCGAAGATGCCATTCGGTCAATTAAGGACATTATCAACCTGGGGCGTGTGCCGTTACTGGTCGGCGGCACCATGTTGTATTTCAGGGCATTGTTACTTGGCTTATCCGAGTTGCCGTCTGCTGATCAGGCAATACGCGATGAACTGACACACAAGGCACGTAAGATTGGTTGGGCAGCCATGCATGTGTGGTTGTCAGAACTTGATCCAGTAACAGCTGCAAAGATTCATCCCAATGATCCGCAACGTATCCAGCGCGCAATCGAAGTTTGCCTGATCAGTGATACACCGATGAGCGAGTTATTATCGATGCCTAGACACAATACGTTGCCCTGCAGTCCGTTGAAATTGGCGCTGATTCCGGGGGATCGCGAGTTGTTGGCAAGCCGCATTGCCAAACGGTTTCACGATATGATCGATGCCGGATTGGTGGATGAGGTGCGCGGTCTTTTTGAGCGCGGTGATCTGGGTCCGGACCATCCTTCAATCCGTGCCGTGGGTTACCGGCAGGTCTGGGCGTACCTGGATGGGCACTTATCGTACGATGAGATGATCGAGCGCGGTGTTATCGCGACACGCCGGCTGGCCAAGCGTCAACTGACGTGGTTGCGCTCGGAATCCGACCTTAGGATATTCGATCCTTACGATAGTGCTTGTTTTGAAAAGGTTTTTTCCTGTATCGGTGAGCTGGCTTTGCTGCCGGATGGGCGGGCTATGTGTTAGAATTGTGCTTGAATTAAACGGGCGGAATGCCCGGTGAACGATAGATCTAACAATATTGACAAATAAATAACAGATATCCGGAGTTAAATAATGTCAAAAGGATACTCATTACAAGAACCATTTTTGAATGCTTTGCGAAAAGAGCGTATTCCAGTTTCAATCTTTCTGGTTAATGGGATCAAGTTGCAAGGTACAATCGAATCATTCGATCAGTTTGTCGTTTTGTTGCGAAATACTGTTAGTCAGATGATTTATAAACATGCAATTTCAACAGTAGTGCCCGCACGAAATATACGTCTCAATCTAAGTGACGACACTGGGGATGACTCTGGGGATGACTCTGGGGATGACTCTGGGGATGACTCTGGGGATGACTCTGGCGAGAGTCCCGGTAACCGTTAAGCACTATACCCGGGGCCGCTCATTTGCTTGAACGGCCTCGTAGCGGTGAACGTGCAATCCTGGTTCATCTTGATTTCGGGCAAGGTGAACCCCCGGATGTACTCCAGGAGTTCTCTGAACTGGTTCGCTCGGCTGGTGTTATCGATCTAACCCTTGTCACCGGTAGCCGCAAGACGCCGGATGCCCGGTTTTTCATTGGCAGTGGTAAGGCGCATGAGGTTAAGGGGCAGGTTGATTCACTCGCCGCAGATTTGGTCATTATCGACCATGCGCTATCACCCAGCCAGGAACGTAATCTTGAGCGGCTGCTTAAGTGTCGGGTGGTTGATCGCTCAGGTTTGATCCTGGATATTTTTGCGCAACGTGCCCGTACGTTCGAAGGAAAATTACAAGTTGAGTTGGCGCAGCTCAAACATCTTTCGACACGGTTGGTGAGAGGATGGTCCCACCTGGAACGACAAAAGGGCGGTATTGGTCTGCGTGGTCCAGGCGAGACCCAGCTGGAAACTGACCGGCGGCTGATCGGCGGCAGGATCAGGCGATTACGAGAACGACTGAAAAAGGTTGCATCACGGCGGGAAATCGGCCGCAGGGCAAGACGAGGTGCGCATGTGCCAACGGTTTCACTGGTGGGGTATACCAACGCGGGTAAATCAACGCTCTTTAACGCCCTGACTGGTTCCGAAACGTTTATCGCCGCTCAGTTGTTTGCAACCCTCGACCCCACGCTGAGACGTCTGCAGTTACCGGGCGGCAGTTTTGCAGTACTTGCGGACACGGTGGGTTTTATACGCCAACTACCCCATGAACTGGTTGCTGCGTTCCGTTCAACGCTGGAGGAAACCCGGGAGGCCTCATTATTGCTGCATATTGTCGATGCATCTCATCAGGAAAAGCAGATCTACATTGAAGCGGTTGAACAGGTGCTGGAGGAAATAGGGGCATTACAGGTACCTAGAATAGAGGTGTATAATAAGATCGATCTTTGCGGTCAGTCCGTACGGATTGAGCGTAACGAGGCCGGTCAACCAAGGCGTGTCTGGGTTTCCGCTGAGACCGGCGACGGCCTGGATCAATTATGTCAGGCAATGACCGAATATTTACGCGACACACTATTGCATGGCTGGGTCAAGTTGATGCCGAAACAGGGTAAGGTGCGTGCCGGCTTATATGCCAAGGGTGTTGTACGGTCCGAGCAAACCGATAGTCAGGGTTGCAGCTTGCTGAAAATCGATATCTATCGCAGCGATCTTGAGGAGTTAGACCTGGACCAGGCTTTTTATTCGCAGCTTGGCCGGCTTGCGGGCTGAGGTTTCCTTGCGGTGCCATGTACAGGCATCTACAATGCGCGTATACCTGCATCAGCAGACTTGCCCTCGCACAGTACGCGGAACACCTAAATAAGCATTTATGAAAGACAGAAACGACATTAAGACGCTTATGGCCTGGAACGAACCCGGCGGGGATAAAAAGGACTCCTGGAGCAGGGGCAGTGGTTCTGATGGCCCGCCAGATCTCGATGAAATCATGCGCAAGATGCGCGATCGATTCGGTGGCCTGTTTGGCGGCGGCAAGGGTGGTGGTTTCGGTCGCTTTGGCGGCATTGGTGTGGGCATTATCATTGCCGTTATTATCGTGCTTTGGTTGTTGTCCGGGTTTTATGTCGTTGCACCTGAGCAGCGCGGTGTGTTGCTCAGGTTCGGTGCAGCAATCGGCACAGTGCAACCAGGATTGGGCTGGCGCATACCCCCACCGGTCGACACCATCATCAGGGTTGACGTAAAACAAATTTTCCGTGAGCAATACAGATCCCAGATGTTGACGCGCGATGAAAATATCGTGGCAGTCGATTTGGCAGCTCAATACAAGATTTTTGATCCGGAAGAATACCTGTTTTTTGTGCAAAGCCCCGGTGACACTTTGCAATATTCAATGGAAAGTGCGTTACGCGAAGTGGTTGGTGGCAGCACCATGGATTATGTGCTGACCGAAGGACGCACGGATGTCGCACAAAAAACACAAGACCTGCTGCAAGAGACCCTTAACCGGTACAAATCGGGTCTGAAAATTACCAAGGTTAATTTGCAGGATGCACAACCACCCGAACCGGTACAAGGCGCCTTTGCAGATGCAATCAAGGCGCGAGAAGATGAGCAGCGGTACATGAACGAGGCAGAAGCCTACAAGGCGGAAAAGGTCAAGCGCGCGGAAGGTTCTGCCTATGATGTGCGTAAACAGGCTGAAGCATACGCTATACAGGTGGTGCGTGGAGCAGAAGGTGAAGCAAGCCGTTTTACACAAGTGTTAGCTGAATACAAAAAGGCGCCCAAGGTGACGCGCGACAGACTGTATCTTGAAGCGGTTGAAAACGTACTTGCCAACAACAGCAAGGTGATCATCGATATTAAGGGTGGCAACAACCTGTTGTATCTCCCTCTGGACAAGCTCATCACACAGGCGGGTGCCGCGATTGCTGCAGAAGCGGGCAGTCAGGGCGTGACTGGCAGTGGACAACCGACAGGTGCTACACGTAGCCGTGATGCGCGCAGCAGGGGGTATCGTTAATGAGTATGCGCATGACAGTTTCCCTGGTACTGGTTTTTGCAGTCTTGTTTGTTGGTTCAATGTCCTTGTTTACAGTGATGCAGTGGGAAACCGGTATCGTGGTTCGCATTGGCAAAATTACACGGACTGATGTTAAACCCGGATTGCACTTTCTGATCCCGTTTGTTGAAAAAGCGCTTACATTTGATAGGCGTATAATGACCCAGGCGATGCAGGATGAACGTTTCCTTACCGCGGAAAAAAAGAACGTGATCGTTGACGCCTTCATTCAATGGCACATTGAAGATGTGAAGCGTTTTTATACTGCCACCAGGCGCGGCGATTTCGGTATTGCTTCTGTGCGATTAACCGAGGTTGTCAAGGACGGCTTAAGAGGTCAGTTTGGTAAGCGGACAATTCAGGAAGTCGTTTCCGGTGAACGTACCGAGATTATGGAGCAGGTAACAAAACGCGCCAATAAAAAAGCATTTGAAGATTTGGGTATTACCATTGTGGATGTTCGGATCAAGCGTATTGACCTGCCTGAAGATGTTAGTGGCTCTGTGTATGAGAGGATGAAATCCGAGCGCGCCCGTGTTGCTGCTGAATTTCGTGCGCGCGGTAAAGCATCAGCGAAGCAGATTATGGCTGACGCCAATCTCACACACGATACGATTCTTGCAGATGCGCAACGTGATGCACTGACAACACGAGGAAAAGGAGATGCCACTGCATCCGAAACCTATGCCAAGGCTTATACAGAAGATAGGGAATTTTTCTCGTTTTACAGAAGTCTGGCTGCATACAACAAAACATTCGCTACAGGTAACGATATTCTGATACTGGAACCTGATAGTGAATTCTTCCGTTTTTTCGCTAACGCAACTGGTAAGCAGGGCGCTCAATAAGGTTTGTAGACCAATCCTGAAGGGTGAGTGTGTGCAGTCGTGGACCTTGAATGGAAAGATCTTTTTACGGCGGTAGCGCTTGTGCTTGTGTTCGAGGGCCTGATGCCTTTTCTAAGTCCTTCCAGGATGCGTAAAATAATGTCGCAAATCTCGCAGGCAGAAGATCACTTGCTCAGAATGTCCGGCATGATCAGCATGCTGGTCGGTTTGGGTATTTTATATCTGGTACGCTGAGTCGAAAAGTATTGGAAGGAAAATAATGAGTACGTCAGGGCGCTGGTTGTTACCGGAAGGTATTGAAGAATCGTTACCGGCGGAAGCACGCAAACTGGAGGCGATGCGTCGTCAGTTACTTGACCTGTTTGCATCCTGGGGTTATGAGATCGTGATGCCACCTTTCATCGAGTATCTCGAGTCACTCCTGACTGGGACCGGGCACGATTTGGACCTGCAGACATTCAAACTTACGGATCAACTCAATGGCCGATTAATGGGTGTCAGGGCGGATATCACACCCCAGGTAGCGCGTATCGATGCACATCGTTTGAACCAGGATGCACCTACACGCCTGTGCTATCTCGGTACCGTGCTGCGCACCCGTCCCGAAGTGCAAGGTGGTTCGCGCAGTCCCCTTCAACTAGGTGCCGAGTTGTATGGCGCCAATGACATAGCAGCCGATATTGAAATCATCTCTTTGATGCTTGAGGCCCTGGAGGCAGTAGGACTTAAGGAGTTGACCCTGGATTTGGGACACCAGGGGGTTTTCAGTAATCTGGTCGATGCCTTGAAACTTGATAGCGAGCAGGAATCAATATTGATCGACATCCTGCAACGCAAGGCCTTGCCTGAGCTTAATGGCTTCCTTGACGGAATAGGTATTGACGATAGCGGTATACAAGCCTTGCGCACATTGTGTGAATTAAATGGCGGGTCTGAGGTGCTTGAGTCAGCTGCTGCCAGTCTGGGTGACTATGCCCATGAACCGCTAAGTCAATTAACTCAGGTTGTGACGACGCTTGGTAAACGACTGCCTGACGTGAACGTGCACGTGGATCTGGCCGAACTGCGTGGTTATCGTTATCACACGGGTTTGGTGTTTTCAGTATTCGTACCTGAATATGGGCAGGCGATTGCCAAGGGTGGGCGGTATGATGATATTGGACGTGTCTTCGGCCGGTCACGC
Source organism: Gammaproteobacteria bacterium (assembly GCA_036985915.1). Lineage (GTDB taxonomy): Bacteria > Pseudomonadota > Gammaproteobacteria > JAJDYQ01 > JAJDYQ01 > BTQO01. Next base: position 5,926 of record BTQO01000069.1, read on the forward strand.
CCTGCGACCGGTTTTAGCGCAGATTTAAAATTATTGGCCGCACTATCCAAAAGCAACACAATAACTGCACAACCGGCAATCTTTTCACCATGGGTGGAAGATAACGAATTACAGTTGTTGGTGCGCCAATTACGAAACGCCGGTGAGCGTGTGCTTTATCAGTTACCCGGGCAGTCGGGTGATGCCAGTGCCATGGGCTGTGACAGGGAAATTATCAAACAGAACGGTAAGTGGCTTGTGCAAACTGTTGCATGATCAACCAGCGTCAACGCCGCAACAATTCATTTAATTCTACTGGCCAAACAGGGTTTAGCTGTGGGTAAAAACGTTGTTGTGATTGGCACCCAGTGGGGTGACGAAGGCAAGGGAAAGGTGGTGGACTTGCTCACTGAACAGGCCCAGGCAGTCGTACGTTACCAGGGTGGGCATAATGCAGGCCATACGCTGGTTATCGGCGGTAAGAAAACCATCCTGCACCTGATCCCGTCAGGGGTTCTGCACGAAGGTGTTACCTGCCTGATTGGCAATGGTGTTGTGCTTTCTCCGGATGCACTGTTGGAAGAGATTGGAATGCTGGAAGGCAGGGGTTTCCCAGTTACCAAGCGGTTGCGCATCAGCGCATCGTGCCCGCTGATTCTGGATTACCACATCGCACTCGACCAGGCGCGCGAAAGTGCACGCGGCAATAAAGCCATCGGCACGACAGGACGCGGTATCGGTCCGGCTTATGAAGACAAGGTTTCCCGACGCGGTGTCAGAGTTGCCGACTTGATGGACCATGAGCGGTTTGGTGAGCGGCTTCGCGAAGTGATGGAGTACCATAACTTTGTACTTGAACACTATCACAAGGCCGACACTGTCGATTTTGAGTCGACACTGGATAAGGCGTTGCATGCCGGGGAAAAAATTCGGCCGATGGTTACCGATGTGGCTGATGCATTGGCTGAGCTCAGGCGCAATGGCGCCAACATTTTGTTCGAAGGCGCGCAAGGCAGCTTGCTTGATATTGATCAGGGTACCTACCCATTTGTTACTTCTTCGAACACAACTGCCGGAGGCGCTGCTTGTGGTAGCGGTTTGGGCCCGCGTTACATTGATTACGTGCTTGGTATCGTTAAGGCCTATACCACCCGGGTCGGTGCCGGGCCATTTCCTACCGAGCTATTTGATAAAGACGGTAAACATCTGGCAAAGCAGGGCAACGAGTTTGGTTCAACCACCGGTCGACCAAGACGTTGTGGCTGGCTGGATGTGCCCGCATTAAAGCGAGCCATTGATATCAGCAGCATCACAGGCCTATGCATTACCAAGCTGGATGTCCTGGACGGTCTGGATACTGTACGGTTGTGTCTGGGTTACACGGTTAATGGTGAAAAAATTGATGGTATACCAACTGGTGCAGATGGTGTCGAGGCATGTGAGCCTGTTTATGAGAATATGCCCGGTTGGCAGAAAAGCACGGCTGGCATCAAGGAATTTTCAGCATTGCCTTTGAGG
>BTQO01000070.1:0-7378 GCA_036985915.1 Gammaproteobacteria bacterium
CCGGTATGTAATAACAGTGCGAACAACTCGAGAAACTCCAGGCTGTAATCATCGATTTCATCTTTTGATAACAGGTTCTTTTGTCCGAAAACTTCGCCACCCCGTTTCTCGATAAGCTCTGATATCATGCCGACGTTTTTCATCAACATCTCGATCAGAATCAGATTTGCTGATCTTGGTTCGCTCTTTTTCTTACTCATGTCGCTCCTCCTAGGTTGGGCTTGGCCGAATGAGCAATACCGATTTATCGTCATTGGCCCGGCCTTTCAACTGGCCTAGAAAAAAGGCGATTAACTGTGGATGCAATCGCCATAATCCGGGGAAGCTGCGCAGTGACCAGTTACGGCGCAATCCGTCAGATGCCGTCATCATTAATGCGTACTGTGGAAAGTGTAGGATATTGTTCTTCATACTGCGATGTTCATGCCCCAAAATACCAGGCGCAATCTCAAGCACCCGGCGTTCACCGTTACAAATCAGGCAGGCCATCATGTCGCCAATGCCAACGACTTCGACCTGTTCCGCCATCGGTGCGTATTCACCAATCACGCCAACTGCACCCCGACTTTCCTGCAGCCGCTCGCCAACCTTGCCCATGATCTCGATCAGTGGTTTGTCATACTCTAGCGGTAAGCCAATAGTATGCAAGATCGCGGCCGCATCCTTACCGTGCCCCAAGGCGTCAAGGTGCAACCAACGCAACCTGCCATCGAACTCATGCAGGATTAAATCGTCCCCGTTGTAGGGCAGATCGTGATACGGCCGCAACAACTGGCCAACCTGCCATGCCGATTGTTGATTTGGCGCTTGGGGATAAAAACGTACCCAGGCCGCAAAACCGTGCCAGTCAATTTCGTGTACGAATTCCTGGGGCACAGAAAAGAATTCGCATTCATCGGACAACCTGCGGATGGCACCAAGGCCCTTACCCAGCGTGTTGGCCGTGGTAAATCCATCCTGTGATGCCTGCTCAGGGTTAGAAATACCAGGACCGAAATCAATGGCGAACAGGTTCAGCGCCATACACGGGTAGCGTGTCTCCCAGGCCTGCATCATCCCTTGCCCATGTGCATGCTTGTTCTGATTGGTCAGCAGTTCATTGCAGACCAGTTCGATGCGCTCCCGCACAATACCACTAAACCCCATACGGCGTGATACAGCGCGAAGGCGCGAACGCAACACTACCTGGCTACTCTCGCCGCGCCCTGTTTCCTCGATCAGCAGCCGCATACCCACCGAGCCATCCAGGCGTTGCGAGCACATGGATTGATCGCGTCATGGAACACCTCGCGGTTGCATCCGTATTGTTTTTCGACCACCAACCCTGCCCTCCGGATACCTCGACTTAACGTCCGCCCACCAAAACGCCCGGCACTGTTACCCCACCGGCGAGATCAGTAACACACTATTCTCAAATAGCGCCCAATCATTAGGGATTTTCGCATACGTGTGCCCTGGATATGTTTTATTTTTGAATGATCATCTGCACGGCCATTACACATGCGACAACAATATTTTATTGGCTGGAAAAATCAAGGTCTTCCTGGATTGCCTTGATACCTTCACGGGCACAGACATCATCCACGTCACCCGGCTGCTTCTCCCGGGGTGCCCCGGATACGCCCACCGCACCGTACATGAACCCGGCAGCACGGATCGGCACGCCGCCACCGGTCAGCGATAACTTCGGCATCCCTTTCAAAAACCCCAGCCGCTGATCCAGACCCAGGGTCGCTAACTGGAACGTCGCCGCGGTATAGGCCTTGTATTTAGCAATGGTAATCGTGTGTGCGCCCGCCAACGGGTTGCGCAGGAACGCAAGCAAGTTGCCATACCGATCCGTCACGGCGACCGCGACCTGGTAGCCACGCTTGGCACAGGCCTGCTCGGTGGCCGCTGCCACCCGGCTTGCCATGACTGCACTTAGTGCGCGTGTATTCACGAACACCTTATCGTCGGCACCAGCCACCGAAATGCCCACCACGCTCAATACAAACCCTAATCCCAGCATCAATCGCCGATTCATCATTGCCTCCTTATAGAAAAGTGTTGTTGTTGTATACAACACCACTGGTCGAGTTACAAAAAATACCGATAACTGTAACTACCGGTATCGGTCAATCCAGTGACGGGTAGCCTTGCACGATCACCCGGTCAAAATTCTGATAGGCAATACGATCCGCAACTTCTTTGGGCAGCACATCCAGCAGTGTGTGTTGCCAGGCCATTACTTCGGGGATTTCCAGCCAGCGGCGCGGTTCGTAGGTATCAGCACCCAGCATAAACCGGTCTGCATGTTCTATGAATAATGATCGCCAACCTTCCTGCAAGCGCCCTCCTTGACTAACGTCATAGCGGAAGGATAGATCCGCCCACAGGTTGGGATATGTATCAAGCATCGCGCGCACCGTATCGGCTTCTTCAAACCCGGCATGAGCCCAGAGGATGCGTGCATCCGGGTCCTGCATGAACAGGCGATCAATGGCATCGGCATCAGAGTGCACATGCAACATCAACCCGTGTTGCCGCGCCAACTCAACCACCTGCCGGACCACGGGTAAGTCGGCCTCAGCACCCGAGAGGTGAAACTCGCCGATCGCCACATACCCAAACCCATCCAGTTGCGACTTGAGATAAGGAATCACGCTTTTGTCATACATCCAGTCGCCGATCGAACCGCGCCGCCGGTAAGGGCGCAGCGCAGGAATGACCAGGTCCGGATCGGCCTCGAAAAGCTTGCGTGCACCCCCCGTACCGGAGCTCGAAACCAGCGCCCGGCTAATACCGGCCGTGCGAAGTTTCGTAACTGCCTCGGTTGGCGATATAACATCCCAGACATCATGACTGTAATGAATGTGCGCATCGTACACCAGACGTTCCGCTGCCTGTACAGACAGCGCCACAAACAACGCTATGATCACCGTAAGTGATCTTCCTTTAAAACACATCCAACCGTTCATAGTTACAAACATCATGGAAACAATTCTATAGATACCCCCGGCTAAAGCCGGGGTTCTATGGCTACGCTACGCTTCGCGTAATTATAGCTCCTTACGGAGCTGACCTAATGCCAGTTTCCCGAAGCCTCAACTGGCATTAGGAATCGCTCATTCATCCACGGCTAAAGCCGTGGTGTTCTGTCTTCGACCGCATAAAATTCCGATGAAACAGAACGATAAATACAATAATGGCAATGCGGATAAACCGGATACAAAGGAGTTGCTGTCACATTTGCTTAGTGAATAGCTACTTTGAGAACGGGGCCACCTATTGACGCACCATGTCATATACCGCAGCCAAAGAGGTATGTTCATTGCCGTGTACCGATCCCTTGAAAGGACCGATCAACCGGCTTTGATATCCGATTGTTTCTGCACCCTGTGTTTTGCCTTGATCATGTCCTTGTGTGATACGTAAATCAGGTCTGCAATACGACGCACCATGTGTTCCTCATACACATCCAGGTGTTGATCTGCATAGGCGACCATCCACAAGTATTCGATCACCTTGATTTTCTGTTGTTGTGTATATTGCCTGGCAATCAGGCTGGTAAACTGGTAATAATCGGTTGCATCATTCACTTCCTGTTGCGCCAGTTCAAATAACGTTTTTGTCTCATCATCGGTCAGGTCAAATGCGTTCTTCAGCGATTCTTTAACGGTTGTTAGTTCCTGTTCCAAAACGTGATTATCCTGCTGCATCATTTCAATCAATAATGCAGCGGTGGCCAATTTTAGCCGGTGCTCCATATCAACAGGTTGCGCTACTGACAGGTTGTGTTCGAAAAATTGCTTGATCGCGTTAAGCATATGATGGCCTATCTGGCGAACCATGCTCTCATCAGTTTCTTGATTTTTGTCTGATAGCGAATATTTTCCAGTTCATGTTTATTGTGGAAAACTATCAACAGCGACTGCGGTATTTTCATGCTGCAGGTCGTATAGGGATGTGACAGGCTATCGTAGCCAACACCGCACTTAATCAAGCGTCTGCTAAAGTGTTGTCGCAATGGCCATAGGGCACCCCGGTTCAGGCAACACTGCCAAACGACTTATCAACAGCGCCTGCCGGCACCTTCAGGCCAGCCAGTTTGCAGCCTTGAGCCACGGGTCCACCGGGTAGAATCCGGTGCAGGTGTTTCATACCACCGTGGGCATGAAACTTTTCATCCAGTGCATCCTTAATTTCTCTTAAGTGCGGAAATTCCACATTTTTATAATACGCCTGCAGGGCGCGCACCAGTTCCCAATGATCGCCGGACAGGGTGATGCCACCTTCCTCGGCCATCGCTTCGGCGGCTTTAATATCCCAACCTTCCGGGGCGTTGGGAAACGAATCAATGGATATGTTCATAAGCGGCTCCTGGGGCGGTCATGTGACCTGCCTGAAACGCACAAGATACGGACTAAATGGTAGCACAAGCCGATATACTTTGAGGTCAGGCAAAGGCGACCCCTTGTACTTTTAACCCTCTCACTATTTCAGTTCGCGCACCATGTCAAGTAATTCCCTCGTCCCTGAAACAAACTCTTTAAGTAACTGCTCATCAACTCCATGTGGCCTTCATGTTCAGCCAACACGGTGTTCGTGACGCAGCACGAAGAGAAAAAGGGCCCTAAACCCTGGCGTGTAGATTGTTTCGTTGACCCACCTTCTGTTTGAGTCCCCGGTTTCACAAATTTTCATCATCTTGACCCTTGCGCCACATCCGCTAACATCGTAACGTATCGATCCGTTGCAGTGACAACACCTAGTCTACTGCGGTAAACCATTGAAACAGCGAGACTAAATGTCACCTGGAGGGGGAATATGCGGGAGCATAGTGGCGACTTTCATAGCAGCTACGGCCTGGGAAACCACGGCCTACATAATCTAAACGATATCTATTGGTCATTGCCGACGCCGGCCTTGTACGAACAAGCCATTAATCGCCGGGAGGGGATGTTATCCCATCTCGGTCCCTTGGTGGTGCGCACCGGCCATCACACAGGCCGTTCGGCCAACGATAAATTTGTCGTGCGGGATGCCAATACCGAAGACCAGATCTATTGGGGTACGATTAACCGGCCGCTAAGCCCTGAGCAGTTCGATAACTTGCACGAACGCATGGCCTCCTATCTGCAGATGAAAGACGTTTATGTGCAGGACTGCTTCGCCGGCGCCGATCCCGCGCACCGCCTGCCGATCCGGGTCATTACCGAATATGCCTGGCACAGCCTGTTTGCCCGCAATATGTTTATCCAGGCCACCCCCGATGAACTCGGCCGGCACATCCCGGAATTCACCGTGATCGATGCACCACGTTTCCATGCAATCCCGGATGAGGACGGCACCGTTTCAGAGACCTTTATCATTATTAATTTCAGCAAAAAGCTGATCCTCATCGGTGGCACCAGTTACGCGGGCGAAATCAAGAAATCCATATTCACCGTTATGAATTATCTGTTGCCGCACAAAGACGTGCTGCCGATGCACTGTGCCGCCAATATCGGCCAGTCCGGCGATACTGCACTGTTTTTCGGCTTAAGCGGCACCGGCAAGACTACCCTGTCGGCCGATGCCTCCCGCACCTTGATCGGCGATGACGAACATGGCTGGAGCGAGCGCGGGATATTCAATTTCGAGGGCGGCTGTTATGCCAAGATGATCCGCCTGTCGCCCGAGGCGGAACCGGAGATCTATGCCACCACCCGGCGCTTCGGGACAGTGCTGGAAAACGTGACGCTCGATTCCACCGCGCGGCGCCTGGATTTGATGGATGAATCACTCACCGAGAACACACGCGGCGCCTACCCCCTCTCGCACATCCCCAATGTCAAGCGCGATGGCCGTGGCGATCATCCTAAAAATGTCCTGTTTCTCACTGCCGATGCCTTCGGGGTGTTACCGCCGATGTCAAGATTGAGCCGCGACCAGGCCATGTATCATTTCCTGCTAGGTTACACCGCCAAGCTTGCCGGCACCGAAAAGGGCGTCACCGAACCAACACCGAATTTCAGCGCCTGTTATGGCGCGCCCTTTATGCCACTTCACCCCAGCCGCTATGCCGAGTTATTGGGAGAAAAGATCGACCAACATAATGTCAACGTCTGGCTGATTAACACCGGCTGGAGCGGCGGCGCATACGGGGTCGGTGAGCGCATCAGTATCGCCAATACCCGGGCCATGGTCAGCGCCATCCTTGAGGGGCGTTTGGATGATGTTCCCATGAAGACTCACCCGGTATTCGGGCTCAACATGCCCACCGAATGTCCCGGGGTGCCCGCAGAGGTACTGGATCCGCGCAATACCTGGTTCGATAAAAGCGCCTACGATGCCCAGGCGAAAAAACTGGCCGCCCAGTTCGACGATCGTTATGCGGAATACACCGGCGCAGCGAAGGCCGAACGGCTCACCAGCGTATAAATAAACCCTACACAGGCGTTTCGTCTTCCAGCAAGGCGGCATGAGTGGTAGCCAGACAGGCGATGGGTGCACACGGCACCCGAGCCACAGGAAACATAGTCTAAACCGATGTGGTGACAAATGGGGATCGATTTTGGGTCGCCGCGGGTCATTCTTCTCGACACTAAAGCATCCTGCCTGCCGCAATTGCCCCCTCAACATGCCCTTGAAGTACTTGACCTAGGCTACGCTGGCTAATTGACTAATAAAGCTGGCTTTTTTCCTTCGGTGCCCGTATAGTCGCGCCACCTTGACCGGCCTTGGCCGGAACAAGTAGCAGCGTTTCTGACCCTCCTCGTGTTTTTTCTGAACGCATAATCTGGTTAGCAGCGTAGGGCCCAAACGCCTGACGGGATTCATTGTGTCAGTCTCAGGGGCCCATGAGTGAACCAGGTCGTACGATACCCGTTTCGGGCGTCCCGCCCATGTTCGTTTTTATAAACTAGTGTCTGTCGAGTAGCGGCGGACAGGGGTATTATTTTGTCATTTAATCAACTGAATTTACATCCAGATCTGCTCAAGGCCATTGCCGCATGCGGATTTGACCAACCCACGGACATTCAAAGCGAAGCGATTCCGGTGGTTCTGTCCGGCCGCGACCTGATGGCCTCAGCCCAGACTGGAACCGGCAAAACCGCCGCCTTCGTTCTGCCGGCACTGCAACAATTACTCACGCCCGCACGCAACAAAGGCAAAGGCCCGCGCGTACTGGTGCTCACGCCCACGCGTGAACTGGCCATACAGGTGAACGACAACATTCGCCAGTTCAGCCGCTTCTCCCGCTTCGTCACCGGCACCGTGGTGGGCGGCATGCCCTACCCGCCGCAGTTGAAAATGCTGCGCAACCCGCTGGACCTGCTGGTGGCCACACCCGGCCGATTGATGGACCACATGGGCTCCGGCCGCGTCGATTTTTCGCGACTGGAAATGCTGG
>BTQO01000071.1:0-7339 GCA_036985915.1 Gammaproteobacteria bacterium
GGTAGAGACCAGGCAAATATCTGATTTTTCGTGCCCATACCCTCCTAATATAGTGTGGTTAAATTTGGTGTACTGATGTTTTCAGGCTGAGCGCATGAAGCTCTCCACTAATGATGTGGTCATTCACAGTCGCATACACCATCTGATGCTGTTTGATCATTGAAAGTCCTTCAAATAGCTCGCTGATAACCTCGGCCTCAAACTTTCCTTCGCCGCCCGTTACTGCAACCTTTGCATCCGGTAGTCCGGATTCAATCAATGCCTTAACTTCATCAGCCGTCATAACAAAACTCTCGTTGGTTAATAAATATTTATAAAGGTAGATGAGACAATGGCTTGCTCAATGCGCAGTAAGTGAGCAGTGCGAATGAATTCACCGCCAGGTATAAACGCCAACCAGGTTATTGATAACCCTTATGGAAACTCTGATTTATTCAGGGCTCCCCTTAATCAACCCAATCCCATTTCAATATAACCGGTCGGGCAAACCTCTGCGCAGATGTGACAACCGATGCACCGTCCATAATCGGTTATTACATAACGGCCGGTTGCGCTCTCTTTTTTCGCGACTCTCGATACGGCATCCTGCGGACAATAAATAATGCAGTTGTCACATTCAAAACACATGCCACAACTCATGCAACGCTCGGCTTCCTTGCGCGCCTCCTCATCGGATAATCCAATATTGCGTTCTTCAAAATGGCCCAGCACGTTTTCAGCCGTTACAACAACAGATTTGCGTATGCTGCGGGGCGTTACAGGAAAATGGCCAAGAAACAGCTTATCTGATGGAATGATCTCGAATGCAGACCGGTCCTCAAAATTATGTACCGCAAAATTCTCTTTATCGGTGCCCCAATCCTGCTGATGACTATATTCATCCGGACTTAATTCAAACTCGCGGAGTTTTTCCAGCAAATCGAAATGATGAACATCGACCTTGGGTCGTTTCGTGTATTCCTGGCTGTCTAGATACTGATCGATGGTGTCGGCCGCAATCGACGCCTGGCCTATGGCGGTCGTTAGCAGATGCGGTCGGATAATATCACCCGCCACAAAATAGCCGGGTTTATTGGGTACCTGGTAAAACTTGTCGGCATCCACCAGGCCACGGCCGTTATCAAACTCTTCCAGGCCCGATAAATCTCCGGACTGGCCAATCGCAGCCACAATCAGATCGCATTCAATATCGAACTCAGAGCCTTCCTTCGTTACCATGCTGCCACTACTCCAGTCGACCTCGACCACACGCAACGCCGTTGCCCGGCCATCATCGCCTACCACCACCTTGACGGGTGAGAGGCTGCCACGAATAGTGACGCCTTCCTGTTGCGCGGTTTCCACTTCATGCAACGCTGCCGGCATCTTGTCGATCGGACGGCGATACGCCAACACAACTTCGGCACCGTCATGGCGTGCAGCAGTGGCTACATCCTGGGCGGTCTGATTGAGAATGATATTTTCCGGCCGCTCATTTTCATGTGCATTTTTAACATGGCCCAGGCGCCTGGCGACGGATACCACATCCATTGCAGTATCCCCACCGCCAATCACAACAACTTTTTCGGCGGCGTGCGTAAGACGCTCATCATTGAATGCCTCCAGAAATGCAACACCGGTAATGCAATTGGGCGCGTCACCACCATCGACTGGCAGGGCACGGCCCGCCTGTGCGCCAATGGCAATCAGGATTGCATCGTAATCGCGTTCCAGTTCTGCCAGTTCGATGTCCCTGCCAACACGGGTATTAAGCCTGATTTCAACGCCCATGTTGACAATTCGTTGCATCTCGCCATCCAGCACGTCTCTGGGTGTTCTGTAACCAGGAATACCATAGCGCATCATGCCACCTAGCTTTGAGTGTTCATCGAATATCGTGCACCCATGACCACGGCGGCGAAGCTGATAGGCTGCCGCCAATCCCGCAACGCCACCGCCGATGATGGCTACTCTTTTACCCGACTCCTCGCCTGTCTCCTCAAACTGCAGATTGCTCGATAATGCATAGTCACCGATAAACTGCTCGACGGAGTTGATGCCCACGAAATCATCTACCTCGTTGCGGTTGCAGCCTTCCTGACAGGGCGCGGGACACACCCGGCCCATCACAGCCGGAAAGGGATTGGCATCTGTCGAGCGGCGAAAGGCATATTCCTGCCAGGGCATATCACCCGGCGGGGGTTCGATAGCGTTTACGATCTGCAGCCAGCTGCGAATATCCTCACCCGAAGGGCAGCTACCCTGGCATGGTGGTGTTCGTTGCACATAGGTTGGGCATTTGTGCGACCAGCTGGCCTGCACAATATCTTCCTGCCAGGGCAGGTGTTCATGATCGCCATCCTTATAGCGTCGAAATGTATAGTCGTTATTATCCATCGGTGTATTCCACACTAAGCGCGTTTTTGCGCGTAACGATATATAGTTAAGGAAACTCTGATTTATTCAGAGTTTCCGCGGTACAAGGATGTACCGCCAATATCGATCCCCGCAGGGGATTGATATTGTAAGGAAAACGGAAACTTGTTTTCGTTTTCCGTGCGCTGGTAATTCCAGGATGGAATTATTCAGAGCTTACTCAAGCGTAGCCCGGTTAAAGAGGCGGGCGCAATGACCGGGTCGGTAGAACGGGAAACGCCCTCCCGGTAATCTGAACGATCAACAAAAGGGCGGTTAACCCAGTTCCTTGATATTGGTAATCAAGGAAGCCGCCATTTGCTGGCCATCGCCATACAGCATGCGTGTATGGTCACCATAAAACAGGGCATTTTCAACACCGGAAAAGCCTTTACCTTGACCACGCTTGATCACGATCACGTTCTTTGACCGATCTACATTCAATATGGGCATGCCATAGATCGGGCTGGATGTTTCTGTACGCGCCGCCGGGTTCACTACATCGTTCGCCCCGATCACCACAGACACATCGGTATTTTCAAATTCCGGATTGATCTCTTCCATGTCAGCGATCAGGTCGTAAGATACGCCGGCTTCCGCCAACAATACATTCATATGCCCCGGCATACGCCCGGCCACCGGATGAATGGCAAATTTCACCGCCACACCCCGGTCCTTTAACAACTTGGCCAGTTCCCACACTTTGTGCTGCGCCTGGGCGACCGCCAAACCATAACCCGGGATAATAATAACCTTGTCTGCATACGCCAGCATGATTGCTGCATCCTGGGCTTCAATCGGCTTCTGCTCGCCCGCAATCTCAGAGGCTTTTGCCTCGTGTGCACCAAACGATTTGAATAACACATTGGCCAACGAACGGTTCATGGCCTTGGCCATCAATTGGGTCAGCAAGGTACCGGCTGCACCCACAACGGTGCCTGCAATAATCAGCGCCGGATTTTGCAATACGAATCCCTCGATGCCGACTGCAAGACCGGTCAGCGCATTAAACAGGGAAATCACCACCGGCATATCGGCACCGCCGATGGGCAAGGTCATCAGCAATCCGAATAACAATGCGGCTGCGAAAAACAACCCGAGCTGCATCGCCCCACCCTGATTTAACGCCCACAATCCCATGGCGAGCGCAAAGATAAAGACAATCAGGTTGATCGCCTGACCACCGGGAATTCTAAGCGTTGTTCGAATAAGCCCCTGAAGCTTTGCGAACGCAACAATAGAACCGGTAAACGACACCGACCCAATCAAGGCGCCGAGCAAGGCCAGTGCCACTGCTGTTGGCGGCAATGCATGAACGCTGTCAGAACCAATCCCGTAGGCGCGAATCAACTCAACAGCCCCGATGGCCCCGGCAGCGCCACCACCCATACCGTTATAGATTGCGACCATCTGCGGCATTGCGGTCATTGTCACCACCCGGCCGGCATACCAGGCAATCAGAGACCCGATCACGATGGCGCTGATCATGAGACCAAAGTTGTTAAGGCCCGGATACCCGAAGGTTGCAATCGTGGCGGCGACCATACCCACGCCGGCCCACATGATGCCGGTACGCGCCGTTACCGGCGAACTCATTTTTTTCAAACCGAGTATGAACAAAATCGCCGAGGCGAAATAACTGGCCTGAATGAGGGTATACATATCAGTCGTTCCGCTTATCAGGCTCGGAGCGCTTGAACATCTCGAGCATCCGTTCGGTCACCACAAACCCGCCCACGGCATTGCCCGCACCCAGCAACACCGCAATAAAACCGATAGTCTGCTCGAGCGGTGTTTCGGCATGTCCCAGTGCCACCATGGCACCCACGACCACGATGCCGTGAATAAAATTCGATCCCGACATCAGAGGCGTATGCAGGATGACGGGTACGCGGGAAATCACCTCATAACCTGTGAACGCGGCCAGCATGAATATATACAGTGCGGTATAGCCTTCGATCACGATCTGCCCTCCACAATATCGCGGATCGATTCATGTGTGATCCGGCCTTCATGCGTCAACATGGCGCATTTCAGGACCTCGTCCTCCCAGTCCGGTGCCAGTTCGCCGTCCTTGACCATCAGTAAAAACAGGTTCATCAAATTCTTCGCGTACATTTCGCTGGCATGTACCGGTAGCTTGCTGGGTACATTCAACGGGCCATCGATTAACACATCGTGGGCTGTGATCTGCTTGCCCGGCTGGGTCAATGCGCAATTCCCGCCGCCTTCCGCAGCCAGATCGATAATCACCGAACCGCTTTTCATGTTGCGCACCATTTCTTCGGTGATAATACGCGGCGACGGTTTTCCAGGAATTGCAGCCGTGGTAATCACGACGTTGGCATTGGCAATGTGTTTGGCAAGATGCGCGACCTCCGCTTCCTTCTCCTCATCACTCAACTCGCGTGCATAACCGCCCGCACCTTCAGCACTTAAATCGCTGGCAATGAACTTCGCACCCAAAGACTCCACCTGCTCCTTCGCTGCAGGCCGAACGTCGTATCCTTCCACGATGGCGCCCAGACGGCGCGCGGTTGCAATGGCCTGCAAACCGGCCACACCGGCGCCAATCACCAGCACCCGGGCCGGGCGGATAGTGCCCGCAGCCGTGATCAGCATCGGAAAAAACTGCCCGCTAGAGTTTGCGGCCATCAAGACGGCCTTGTAGCCGGCCACGGCTGCCTGGGAAGACAGCGCATCCATGCCTTGCGCCCGGGTAATCCTGGGCACAAATTCCAAAGCCAGCGATGTGATGCCCCGGTCACGTAACGCCTTGATGCATTCCGGGTGCTTATGCGGCGACAAAAACCCGATCACGATGGTTTGCGGCCGAAGTTGCGCGATTTCCTGCTCGGTCGGTGGCTGCACCTTGAACAATACATCGACGCGCTCAAACACGGCTGCCGCGGTATCGACAAATTCCACGCCCTCATAGTCTGCATCCGGCATTTTGGCGCTTTTCCCGGCACCGGATTCCATGACGATCTCAACGCCCTGCTTGACCAGGCGCCGGGCAACATCGGGCACTAAGGCCACGCGGTGTTCGCCGGTGCGAATTTCATTGAGGACGCCTATCGTGATGGACATCAACAGCTTCCGGGAAAAGGGTCGCAATGCTAGCTGAAAATAATCGGGAAAAACACCACACCCGGCATGCGGATACCGAAAATCCTGTGCGCATACAGCGACAAACAGTTGCTTTTTAGTTCAAATTCTGCAACATACCCTGCAACCTGGAATCGACCTTATGAACAGCACACTACAACAGGATCTCAGTCATCAGGTACTACGCACTGATATAGCCGGTATGCCACTTGAGTGGATCGGTTATCAGGATGCGGTCAAACTGTACTATATGGAACAGGTCGCATACGCCTGCGGCACATTACTCTATATCCTCCATGGGGGCATTTGTGCGCTCACCGGCCGGCAAAGCATTGTTGAGGTCAACTCGATTGTTGCAACCCACGGCAACACACATGCACTCATCAAGGCACGTGCGGGCTACACACCACCGCTGAATAGCATGGCCCTGTTCAAGCGTGATGCCCACTTGTGTCTTTACTGTGGCAACCATTTCAAAAGCATTGAGTTGTCGCGCGATCATGTCAGGCCGCTCAGCCAGGGCGGACTGGATGACTGGAACAACGTGGTAACCGCCTGCAAACGTTGCAATAACCACAAGGCAGGACGCACCCCGGAACAGTCTGGCATGGAACTGCTTGCCGTACCCTTTACACCCACACACGCAGAATACATTTACCTGCAAAGTCGCCGCGTGCTGGCCGACCAGATGGAATTCTTGCGCGCGCACTTTCCACGCACAAGCCCGCTACACCAACGACTCAAACCGCAGGCTTGAACAGTTCTCGGCGGGGCACGCTGTATTTAATCGATACCAGCATCTACATTTTTCGCGCCTGGTTCGCGTTACCCGATTCCATTACCGGGCCCGATGGCGAGCCCGTCAATGCCATCCGTGGCTATACCGACTTTCTGCTGAAATTTTTAGAGGAGGCCAAACCGGTTCATGTCGCAGCCGCGTTTGATGGAAGCCAGACCGAATCCTTTCGCAAGCAGATCTATCCGGACTACAAGGCGAATCGCGAACCGGCGCCACCCGAACTCAAAACACAACTTGCGGCCTGCAAGAAGATCACCCGAGCATTGGGTATCTACACCACCACAAGCAATACCCATGAAGCGGATGACTTAATCGGCACACTGGCACGGCGTTTCGGCAGCAACAAAAAACGGGTATGCATCTTAAGCCGCGACAAGGACCTGGGGCAGTTGCTCCTCAATACCGGTGATGTGTTGTGGGACTTTGCGGCGAACGTCTGCATGGATTCAAAAGCAATCCAGCAAAAACTGGGGGTAAAACCTGAACTGATACCGGATTACCTGGGGCTTGCCGGCGATGCCGTGGATAATATTCCCGGTGTGCCGGGTGTCGGTGCAAAAACGGCGGCGGCGTTGTTGGCGGAGTTCGGTGCGCTAGAAAACGTGTATGAATGTCTGGATGACATATTGGAGATGAACCTGCGCGGCGCCAAACGGGTGCACGCATTACTGAAGGCACACCGGCAGCAGGCGATGCTGTCGCGTGAACTGGCCACCATCGCCATCGATGCGCCGGTCGATGCCAGGCTGAACACGTTAAACTGGCAAGGCATTCAAACAAAGCCCATTGAACGACTCTACGATCAATACGGGTTTGGCGTTGTTACCCGGCAACGGACTGCCAGACTGAAACAGGCCCAGGACCACAATCTACAATGAAGCTGATGCAGGACATCGCGGCAGCCATCGGCAAGCAACAGGTGAACCGTTTTCACCGGTCACTACCCGGCTCACGGGCGGCGGCTGCATTAACAACACCTGCTGGGGGTGATACGATGCACCCTATATACGACGCCGTTACCTTGGTGCTCACCTGCAA
>BTQO01000072.1:0-7297 GCA_036985915.1 Gammaproteobacteria bacterium
GATAACTCCCGCCAGAGCCATTGTCCTCGATACTGCCCATTTTGCTCGTCGTCACCGCCATGATTTTTCGGTTACTGCGCGCTACCTGGTCAATAAAGGCCTCCATGATTTTCACTGGCGCGATGGTGTTCACCAAAAATGCATATTGCCACTGGTTAATATCAATATCACCGAAGGATTGATCATCGCCACCATAAATACCGGCATTATTGAACAATAGATCAATCGGCTCGTCCTTGAGATATGCAGCAAGTGTTTCGAGATGCCTGGCATTGGTTACATCGAGCAGATGCACATGGATACGGTCAGACGCCTCGCCCAGTTGCCGTAATGCGTGCGCATTTTCCGGCACCCTGCAGCAGGCGTGAACGTGCCAGCCAACTTTAGAATACTGCCTGACCAGTTCAAGGCCGATGCCCCGGTTGGCACCCGTTACCAGCATGACCTCGCTCATATCACACGCCCCTGTATAACCGCGTACTGACATCCGATCAGCCCCGGATAAATTTCACCAGGTATGCGGACCCTTACATACCCCGTCAGGATGGCTGGCTTAGCTGCATGTTTTTTGCCGGCTACCGTGTGCATGACAGCCGGTATCATTAACGTGCCATAGGCAAACAAAACAATGCAGCTTGATTACATCAGGATAATTCGGAAATCTGTTCGTATATGGCATCCAGGATGACGCGATTACGTGCATGCCGTTCCAGATCCCGGTCCTGTGCAACATCAAAGGATTCGATATGTGCAATATAGCTATCGGGAAATTCATTGAACCAGGCGCCCATCAATACCAGGTCTCGATACCATTCATAGGGAACACATGAATGATCAATATGCTGAACTTCGGCAACATAGGTAAAGGTTTTGTATGAACGGCCCCCAAGCTTGGCGGTTATATGACAAATCCTGTATCCACCTTCCGCCTTGTCGAGTTGAATTTTTTCCGATCTCGATAATTCATACAACGCGGCATATACGCCGTTATCTTCACCCGGGCAAGGCATGATATTGCACTTGGCCGAACCATCCTTTCCCAACTTGTTAAAACACAATGACCAGCCTTCCAGATAAACAGTGCCAAGGTGCCTGGCAGACGGCACACGGCGAAGCATACGCTCCGGGTGCAGATTTGAACCATAGGCCAGGTAAAAAATTAAGTCATGCATCCGGATATTAGCCTTGGGAGTGCTCGCCCTTGCCCGCGGCATCTTCGATAACCACGGTCTTATTCAACATCGTTGCATTGGGAATTAATGCGGTCGTGTCACCGCGATCAAGGTGGGTATAACGCAAATCAATCTTGATCACCTTCCCTTCGTGCCCCCCGGCACTGATACGTTGTCCGAGTTCGAACGGTCTGTAGATCAGGATCATCACACCTGCTAGCAGGTTGGATATCGAATCCTTCAGCGCGAATCCGAGTGCAAAACCGGTCAGCCCGAGTCCTGCGACCAACGCAGTCACGTCAACACCAAGTGTACCCAGCGCGGTAATCGCACCAATGACCTTGAGCAACACGCGGGCGCTGCTGGATAGAAAATCCGACACCTGGACATCAACCGGAGAGCGCTTGAACAGCCCCTGTATCACCCTGGCAGAAAGCCGGGCCGCAATCCAGAAGGCGATAAATACCAGGATTGCGGCCGCAATCCTGGGTGACCAGATCACCACCTGGTCCATTGCCATACGCCACACGTCGTTCACCAAGCCTACCCCCCTATGCCCTATCAATTTCCCCAGTCTAGCAAGTTTGATCCAGCGGGCGGGCTTCAGACCACCAGATCGGTTAGAATGCGCGGCTTTCCGGGCCGAGCTGCCGGATAGTTCATCATGCTAATAATTGGGGTTTGTTAAGTCGTGGCAATCAAGGACCGCCTACATCGGAGTGAACTGGCCGTACCGGGCAGCAACCCGCGTATGCTGGAAAAGGCGCCGGCTGCCGGCGCGGACATGGTATTTCTGGATCTGGAAGATGCTGTTGCACCGGACGATAAGGAACAGGCGCGCAAGAATATTATCCATGCACTGAACACCTACGACTGGTCGCACTGTTCGGTCTCAATACGCATCAATGGACTGGACACACACTGGTGTTACCGCGATGTGGTCGATATCGTCGAACAGGCAGGCGACAAACTCGATACTATCCTGATCCCCAAGGTCGGTGATGCCGCAGATATTTATTTCGTTGCTACCCTGCTTGATCAGATCGAACAGGCCAAGGGGCTAAACCCCGTCAACATCCATATTCTGATTGAAACAGCGCTTGGCATGGCCAATGTCGAAGCCATTGCGCGAAGCTGTCCCAAACGTCTTGAGGCCATGGTATTCGGCGTGGCCGACTACGCGGCCTCTACCCAGGCCAGAACCACGCAGATGGGTGGCGCCAACGAAGACTATGCGGTGCTCTGTCATGCAGATGACAACGGCGTTCGTCAGCGCCACTGGGGTGATCAATGGCATTTTGCCTTGTCACGAATGGTGGTGGCTTGTCGTGCCTATGGTTTGCGGCCCATCGACGGACCCTTCGGTGATATCAAGGACCCGGACGGCTACAAATCCGTTGCCCGCGCCTGCGCCGCCTTAGGCATTGAAGGTAAATGGTGCATCCACCCATCGCAGATTGCACTCGCCAACGAAGTCTTCACCCCGCCGGAGCTGGAAGTTGCCCGTGCACGGCGCATCATTGAAGAAATGGACCAGGCCGCAAAAGAAGGCCGCGGCGCGGTGTCCCTGGACGGCCGGCTGATCGACGCCGCATCGATCCGCCAGGCACAAGCCCTGCTGGCCAAGGTTGACCAGATCAAACGCGCCTTAAACGCTGCCTGACCGGCAACCCGGTTAATCAGACATCGAGCAAACGCCAGCAACAACGGAATTGGTTTCAGACACGTTTTGGAGATTTAGTTGTGAACATTCATGAGTACCAGGCCAAGGACCTGTTGCGCGAGTATGGCGTTCCCGTACCCGATGGCCGTCTTGCGCAAAGCACCGATCACGCCACCTCGGTTGCTGAGGAACTGGGTGGCAGTCGCTGGGTCATCAAGGCGCAAATCCATGCGGGTGGGCGTGGCAAGGCGGGCGGCGTCAAGGTTGCCAACACGGTTGATCAGATCCAGCAATACGCGAACCAGATACTGGGCAAGGAACTCATCACCCATCAAACGGGTAACAAGGGACGACTGGTCCAACGCATCCTGGTTGAACAGGCACACACCATTCAGCGCGAACTGTACCTGGCCCTGGTAATCGACCGTGCTACCCAACGCATTACCCTGGTCGCTTCAGACTCGGGCGGCATGGATATCGAGGAAGTATCAAAACAAAACCCGGAAAAAGTCATTCGTGAAGCAATCGATCCAGCCATCGGACTACTGGACTTTCAATCCCGTAAAGTTGCCACACGCATCGGGCTTACCGGCAAGCTCTTGCCACAGGCGGTTAAACTGTTCAAAAAACTATACCGGTGCTTCAGGGACAAGGATGTGTTGATGCTGGAAATCAACCCGCTCGCTGTGGTCGATGGTGGCGACTTGATGGCGATCGATGCCAAGATCAATTTCGATGGAAATGCCTTGTACCGCCGGCCGGATATTGCAGACCTGCGAGATTTTGACGAAGAAGACCCGAAAGAGGTTGCCGCGTCCAGTCATGGCCTCAATTACATCGCACTGGACGGTAACGTCGGGTGTATCGTGAACGGTGCCGGGCTTGCGATGGCTACCATGGACACCATCGCACTGCATGGTGGCCGACCGGCTAATTTTCTAGACGTCGGTGGCGGCGCATCGCCGGAAAAGGTAGCCAATGCCTTTCGCATCGTGCTCGAAGACCCGAATGTTAAGGCGATCCTGGTCAATATCTTCGCCGGTATCAACCGCTGCGACTGGATTGCAACCGGCATCGTGCAGGCCATGAGGGAACAGGATATCAAGGTGCCGGTGATTGTGCGGCTGGCAGGCACCAATGTTGAACAAGGCCAAGAGATCCTTAATGAATCAGGTCTGTCGTTCGTGATGGCAACCAAGCTTGATGATGCCGCCCGTGAAGTCGTTAAGTTCTGCAATGCGGGTGCCACATGAGCATCTTCATTAACAGGCATTCGCGTGTGATCTTTCAGGGCTTTACCGGTCAACACGCCACATTCCATGCTGAAGAAGCAATCCGCTCGGGCACACACGTTGTGGGTGGCGTAACCCCCGGTAAAGGGGGTGCGACACATCTGGGCCTGCCCGTGTTTGATACGGTATCAGACGCAGTCCAGACCACCGGCGCCGATGTCACCGGTATTTTCGTACCGCCACCGTTTGCTGCCGAATCCATCATGGAGGCCATCGATGCCGGTATTCACACCATCGTTGTCATTGCTGATGGAATACCGGTACAGGATATGGTGCGCGTGAAACGCTATGCCATCGGACGCAATGCCATTATCTTCGGGCCGAATACGCCGGGTATCATCACACCCGGGGAATGCAAGGTCGGTATCATGCCCGCGCACATTTATTCACCCGGCAATATCGGGGTCGTGTCACGTTCCGGTACCCTGAACTATGAAGCCGTCGAGCAAATGACCGAACTGGGCCTTGGCCAGACAACCTGTGTTGGTATCGGCGGTGACCCGATCAACGGTTCCGATTTCCTGACATCACTCAAGGCGTTTGCCGAGGATCCGGATACCAGGTACGTAGTCATGATTGGCGAAATTGGCGGCCTGCAGGAAATCGAAGCAGCACGTTGGGCGCAGGAAAATCTCAACAAACCCTTGGTGAGCTACATCGCCGGTGCAACGGCACCACCCGGAAGACGCATGGGCCACGCCGGGGCGATTGTCTCCGGTGAATCGGAGACCGCGCAGGCTAAAATGGACGCACTGGAACAACTTGGTGTGCACGTTGTTCGTAACCCGTCCGAGATCGGTGCAACCGTCAAAAAGGTGATGGAAGCCGGCAGCTAAACGGTTATTTTTAATAAGCCTATGATCAAGGTTAATCAGCGCTTATCGATCGATGAACGGGCGCTTGATTTCAGCTTTGTTCGATCAAGCGGCCCCGGTGGACAAAATGTCAATAAAGTCTCAACGAGGGCACAATTACGCGTCAGCCTGAAAGCGCTTAACCTACCTGCCGATGCGGAGCAGCGCCTAAGGCACCTGGCCGCCAACCGGATCAATAAAGACAACGAGTTGATTATCGAGGCTGGCCGGTTCAGAACTCAGCCCGCCAACCGCAGGGATGCCATTCAAAGACTGGTGGCGTTAATCGCACGCGCATTGAAATCTCCAAAACCAAGACGCGCAACCCGGCGGCCACGAGCCAGTATTGAAAAAAGACTTGAACAAAAACGGCGCTTAGCTACGATCAAGCAATCAAGATCAAAACCTTTAACGGACGACTGAACATGAAACCAGGGCCAAAAGGTGTTGAATAGAGTGATAACCCGGTATTCATGATCACTTAACATCCATGCCTGAATGGGTGGATTGCAGATTTTAGGAATATTCCCTGAAAGGTCACGATAATGCGCTTAACGGCCAGGCGCGCATTTTACTGTACGCATATCGGTTTACTGCACCGTAGCACTACCGGTCCCACGCGGATCGCTGGCTGCAGTCGTATTACCATCCTTTTCAATAATCACTACCTGCATGTTGCCATAGGTGTTGTCCAATGGCTGCAAACGGTGTCCCAGCGCCTGTAATACCCGTTGCTCTTCCAAGCCTAGTGCACCGGGCTCGAATTGAATCTCGTCTGGCAAATACTGGTGATGGTAGCGCGGCTTGCTAACAATGGTAGCGGCATCCTCACCCGCAACAAATCCCAGTATTCCATGCAGCACCATGGTGATGATACGGCTGCCACCCGGTGTTCCAATCACCCCGATACGCTTGTCATTTTCAATAAATGTGGGTGACATGCTTGAAAGCATACGCTTGCCAGGTGCAATGGCATTTGCCCGGCCGCCCACCAGACCATACAGGTTCGGTACACCCGGTTTGGCAGAAAAATCATCCATCTCGTTATTGAGTAATACACCGGTTCCAGGCGGCATAAAGCCGGAACCAAACGGGTAATTCACACTAAGCGTAGCGGCAACACGATTACCTTCCCTGTCGACGATTGAATAGTGTGTGGTATCTGTACCCTTCGGCCGTGGTTCGAGCTTCGGGACCAGCGATGTGCTCGGTGTTGCTTTCGATGGATGAATACCTGCACGCAGTCCGGCCGCATAAACCGTGCTGATTAAACGCGTGACGGGTATTTCGAAGTAGTCCGGGTCGCCCAGATACCGCGCACGATCATGATAGGTACGACGCATGGCCTCAACGATTAAATGTTTTTGTTGGCCAGTCTCCAGCTTGTCCAGCTCGTAACCCGAGAGGATATTCAGCATGGTCATGAGTGCAATACCGCCGGATGAAGGAGGTGCGGCACTGGTAATCGTAGCGCCCCGATAGGTACCCTTGATAGGTGTTCGTTCGATGACCTTGTATTGTGCAAGATCCTGCATCGACCAGATGCCACCGGCTGCCTTGACGCCCGCCACCAGTTTTTGTGCAACCTCACCCCGATAAAACCCTGCTGCGCCTAAAGATGCGAGTCTCTCCAGGGTACGGGCAAGATCCAATTGTACAATCCTGGTCCCGGTTTTAGGCGGTTTGCCATTGGGCAAAAACGACTGGATCGCAGCTCCGGATTGATTGATGACGTCCAGGCGCAAACGTATGCCAACGTTCATCGGAATGAACCCCTTGCCGTGCATAACGAATCGCGGGTGCCAACGATCCTGGCAACGGCAGCGCACCATAACGTTGGGCAATATGCGCTAAAGCGGCTGGCACACCGGGAATGCCTGCGGCCAATGCACCATCGACTGATGCACGTGGTATTACATTGCCCGCATCATCAAGATACATGTCGCGATGCGCCGCCAGGGGCGCGGTTTCACGCCCATCGACCATGACCTGATAGCCATCGCTGGCACGATGCAACAACCAGAAACCGCCACCGCCAATGCCGGAACTGTAAGGCTCGACGACTGCCAACACCGCCGCCATAGCCACGGCCGCATCAAAGGCATTACCGCCCTTGCGCAATATTTCGAAACCTGCACGGGTGGCAAGCGGATGCGCGGAGGCAATAGCCGCCTGATTCGAAGCTGCGGCCTGTGGAATAAAACCACCGAGCAATACAAGGCAGGTCAATAAAACGCCGGCATGAGCCCTGACAGGTCGTACCCACATCAGGCTTTTCCTGTCAAGCGCAGGTATTTCTGCTGCAAGGCCTCTGCT
>BTQO01000073.1:0-7206 GCA_036985915.1 Gammaproteobacteria bacterium
GAGATAAACGGGAGCAAAAACTCGAATTAATCCTCAAGCTTGCACGGCCTCCCTATGTTGTTACGCCTGTGACATGACCTGAAGCCAGTCGCGCTCAGGATGCCGCCTTGCTTTGTTCGCGCTCGGCTTCAACATCCAGCACGATGCGCGTCATCTTGAGCACACTGTCGGGATTCAGTGCAATGGATTCGATGCCCTGCTCCACCAGCCAGCGCGTAATTTCCGGAAAATCGCTGGGCGCCTGACCACAGATACCGATATATTTACCCGCCTTACGGCAGGCACGGATTGCCATGCCCATCAACTCATGCACCGCCGGGTCACGTTCGTCGAACTGCGTCAGCAGCCCGGAATCGCGATCGACACCGAGTGTCAGTTGCGTTAGGTCATTGGAACCGATCGAGAAGCCATCGCTTATTTCAAGAAATTGATCGGCAAATAAGGCATTGGCAGGGATCTCGCACATTAGATTAACCTTGAGACCGTTCTCGCCACGTTTTAAACCGTGCTGCGCCATCACCTTGATCACCTGTTTTGCTTCATTCACGGTACGTACAAACGGGATCATCACTTCCAGGTTGGTGAGCCCCATCTCCTCGCGCACCTTTTTCATGGCCAGGCATTCCAGGCCGAAGGGTTCGGTGAAGGATTCCGAGTAATATCGCGAGGCGCCACGAAAACCGATCATCGGGTTTTCCTCTTTCGGTTCATACATCAAGCCACCCAGCAATTGCGCATATTCATTGGATTTAAAATCACTCATGCGCACGATCACCGGCTTGGGGTAAAACGCCGCAGCAATCGCGCCAACGCCTTCGGCCAGTTTATCGATGTAAAACGATCGGGGATCGTCATAGCCTGCGATGCGATTCTGAATCTTTCGCTTGAGCGAATCATCCAGTGAATCGAAATTCAGCAGTGCAGCTGGATGAATCCCGATACTGTTACTGATAATGAATTCTACACGCGCAAGCCCCACGCCATCGTTCGGCAACTGCGCGAAATAAAACGCCTGCGACGGATCGCCCACGATGAGCATGATATGGGTGTTGGGTCGTTTGAGATCGCCGAAATCCACTTCTTCTTTGGTAAACGGCAAAATGCCGTTGTACACGTACCCAACATCGCCTTCGGCACAGGACACAGTGACATCGGTCTCATCCGGAATGTCATGGGTAGCACTACCAGAACCCACTACGGCCGGGATGCCCAGTTCGCGCGCAATGATGGCGGCATGACAGACGCGGCCACCACGGTTGGTAATGATCGCACTGGCGATTTTCATCACCGGCTCCCAGTCCGGATCGGTCATGTCGGTCACCAGCACCTCGCCCGGTTGCAGTTCGTTCATGTACGAGGCTTCCAGAATAATCCGTGCCCGGCCGGTACCGATCCTGCCGCCGACGCTCTTGCCCTGCGCCAGCACCTTGCCGCGCTGCTCCAGGCTGAAGACTTCCTGTATTGCACCACTTTTAACCGAATGCACGGTCTCGGGTCGCGCCTGCACGATAAACAGCTCACCACTATCCCCATCCTTGGCCCATTCGATATCCATCGGCCGCGGCTTACCGGCGCGGTCGGAATAATGTTTCTCGATGACAATGGCGTATTGCGCCAGTTGCAAAATCTCATCGTCATTCAACGCAAAGCGTTCGCGTTCGGCGCGGCGCACATGAACATTGGTCGTTGCCGCACCGCCGGTGCCGGTTACTGCACCCTTGGCATAGATCATCTTGATCGCCTTCTCGCCCAGGTTGCGGCGCACAATCGGTTTGTGGCCACCATCCAGCGTGTTTTTGTAGACCAGGTATTCGTCCGGATTGACCGCACCCTGTACCACGTTTTCACCCAACCCATAGGCCGCAGTGATCATTACCACATCACGAAAACCACTTTCGGTATCAAGTGTGAAGATCACACCGGATGTGGCGCGATCGGAACGCACCATCTTTTGTACACCAATCGACAACGCCACGCTCATGTGCTCAAAACCCTTATCCACGCGATAAGAAATGGCGCGGTCGGTATACAATGAGGCAAAGACGCGTTTACTGGTTCGCAACAGGCGCTCAATACCGCATACATTGAGATAGGTTTCCTGCTGACCGGCAAAGGAAGCATCCGGCAGGTCTTCAGCCGTAGCCGAACTACGTACCGCCACATCGGTATGGTCGCCATATTCCTGTTCCATGGCCTGATAGGCCATGGTGATCTCCTCTTTCAGTTTTGGTTGCAAATCGCCATATACGATCCAGCTGCGTATCTGCGCACCCACTTCGGCAAGTTGGTCGACGTCACGGATATCGAGCGTTGCCAACGCCTCGGTAATCTTTTCCGTCAGGTTGTTGTGATCCAGATAGTCACGATAGGCCCTGGCTGTTGTGGCAAAACCATTCGGCACCTTGATACCCTGACTGGAAAGTCCGCGGTACATCTCGCCCAGGGAGGCATTTTTACCACCGACGAGGGGTACATCGTCGATCGTTAAATCCGCAAGCGATCGTATGTATTGATATGCGCTCATCCCATGGTTCCAAACTATATGCTAGCCCAATAACACTACAGTCTCATGTCCAACCAGGACCTGTTCGAACGATATGCCCCTCATAAAATTGCCGGGTTTGATCTTGATTAAGGCACCGGGCAGCTGAATACACATGCGCCAGGTATCTAGCTTTCAGGTAATTGTTTCTTATGGCCATGCTCATCTACATGCACAAAAGTCACGTGGGTAGAAAAGATAATGTCTGCGCCGTTATAGACATCAACCCGATAAGTCACTGACGTGTGCCCGACCCGCGCCTTTTGTACATCGAATCTCAGCACGGCCCCCATCTGAACGCCTTTCTTGAACTCAACCTTGTCCATACCGACGGTAACGAACAGAAGGTTCGGATAATCGATGCTGGCGGCAATCCAGGCCTGCTCATCAACCCATTTGAGGAGGTTGCCCCCAAACAGATGTCCATAATGATTCAAGTGCTCCGGATGAACCAACTGGTAGGTTTCCATATTTAGCGCACCCTCTTTGGATAATTATCTGGAAAGAAACTTATGTAAACGATCAATACCAATTTTAAGTTTATCAATCGAAGTGGTGTATGCGAAACGGACATGCTGCCCGGCATGGTTGTGCCCGAAATCAATCCCGGGTGTGATCGCTACATGCGCCTCATCAAGAAGGCGCATACATAACTGAAAACTGTCATTCGATAATGCACTGCTATTAGCATAGATGTAAAACGCACCCGGGGGTTGCACCGGAACATCAAACCCTAAATCACGCAGTGCCGGTAACAGGTAATCCCGGCGTTTACGAAAAACATCACGTCGCTCAAGCAGTATTGCCCGGGTATCCACATCAAAAGCAGCCAAAGCCGCATACTGTGCGGGTGTTGATGCTGCAAGGAACAGATTCTGGGCAATCCGGTCAATCGCCGACACATAGGATGCCGGCGCGACCAACCAGCCCAGCCGCCAGCCGGTCATACCATAGTACTTTGAAAAACTGTTGACGACAAAGACATCCGGGGAAACCTTAAGGACGGTGTTCGTTGCAGCTTCATACACCAGGCCATGGTATATCTCGTCCACAATCAACCGGCCACCGCAACCACGAACGGTATCAACAACAGATCGCATGGCCTCAATATCCAGCATTGTCCCGGTCGGATTAGAGGGGGACGCCACCAGCACAGCTATGGTTTTATCGTCCCAATACCGGCGGATCAATTCAGGCGTTAGTTGATACTGTGTTTCCGCGCCCACCGGGATCATAACGGCCTGCCCGTCAAGCAGCCGTAAAATATGGCGATTGCAGGGGTAACCGGGATCTGCCATCAAGACCTTCTGCCCCGGGTTGACCGCCACTGCCAATACCAGCTGCAGCGCGCCCGAAGAACCCGGAGTGATTACCACCTGATCCGGGCTAACCTCGGTCTGGTATGCATCGCGGTAATGGCTGGCGATCTTTTCACGCAATAACGGCAACCCCATGGCCGGCGTGTAGTGTGTATGCCCCGCCTTGAGTGCCTTAATACCTGCTGACACGATGGGACCGGGGGTCACAAAATCGGGCTCACCAATTTCCATATGAATAACATCGTGCCCTTGTGATTCCAGAAGTCTGGCACGTGCCAGGATGTCCATCACGTGGAATGGTGCAATGTCTTTCGCACGTTGACTGACTTGAGCAGACGCCTTCATGGCTCAGTGGCTTGCTAGTTGATGAATGGCATCCATATTGATATAGCTGGCAGAATTAATTGATCCCTCCAATACGGCAATCGGTTGATCCGGCTCTCCGAGTGAATCAACGACCAATTGTGCGCCTGTAAAATCATGGCCTTGTGAATATTCACTGACCGTCACCAGCACGGGAACGTTGGAAGCTCGTGCTGATCGTACACCATTTTCTGAATCCTCAATCGCGAGACATTCAGATGCCTTAAGGCCTAGCTGTTCAAGGGCATACAGGTAGATATCCGGTGCCGGCTTCTTGTGCGACACAACATCACCGGCAGCGATCACATCAAACCAGCTGACCGCATCGGGCGCTATACAGCACTCAAGCAAAGCAGTTACATTTTCGTATGAGGTGGTGGTGGTAATGGCAAGCGTCGTGCCTTTACTGCGCGCTTCGTCGATCAGCCGTCTGACTCCCGGCCTGAGCGGGATCTTGCCGCTTTTTACAATCTCGGCAAAGAAAGCGTTTTTCATCCTGTGCAGCAGCGGCAGGAATATGTCCATATCGGTGTAGGAGCCGGTGCCGGCCTGGTATCGATCGATGTAATACATCACTCGCTCCTTGGTACCGGCAACTGCGAGCAAGTCGGCATAAAGTGCTGCCGACCATTCCCAGTCCAGACCAATCTCTCGAAAACACCGGTTGTAGGCGGCCAAATGGCCATACCGCTCTGTTTCGGCCAGCGTTCCATCAACGTCGAATAACAGCGCTCTAAGCGGCATGCTTGACACCTAACCTGTTTTGAAGACGCCAGCATACTGTATTCATAACGAGCCCGCAGTACGCCTTAAAACCGGCAAATTGCCGGTTATTTCTTGCGCTCACGAATGGTTTCTGGTATCAATGCGCCCCCATTATTTTGACCCAAGGCACAGGATTACGATTTATGTCCCCCGCCAAAAAGAAGGCGACAGCCAGGAAGCCTACGCGCAAGGCCGTGCCTAAGAAAAAGGGTGCCACAAAGAAGGCTCAGCCCAAGAAAAAGGTGGCCGCGAAGAAGGCTCAGCCCAAGAAGACTCTGCCCAAGAAAAAGGCGGTTGCGAAGAAGGCTCAGCTGAAGAAAAAGGTCCAGCCTAAGAAGGCTCCGTCCAAGAAGACTCTGCCTAAGAAAAAGGCCGTTGCGAAGAAGGCTCCCCCCAAGCCCAGGGGAAAAATGCCTTTAAAGAAATCACGCACCGTGGCTCATGCCGGCATAACCTCCTACTTGCTTGGATTCAAACCTTACAAGAAAAGTAAGGGTGAACAATATATGGGCCAGGATATGCGTGCACATTTTTATGCCATTCTCAATGCCTGGAAGCAGGAACTGATGCAAGAAGTAGACCGCACTGTCCACCACATGCAGGACGAAGCTGCAAACTTCCCTGATCCCAATGACCGTGCAACGCAGGAATCCGAGTTCAGCCTGGAATTACGTACCCGTGATCGCGAACGCAAGCTGATCAAGAAAATTGACAAAACACTGATCACGCTTGAACAAGATGAGTATGGTTATTGCGATTCCTGTGGCGTGGAGATTGGCGTCAAACGTCTCGAAGCACGCCCGACGGCCACGCTCTGCATCGATTGCAAAACGCTGGATGAGCTCAAAGAAAAACAATTGGGCATCTGAGTTCACTTCATTTAAGTAAGGTATAAGGCCCCGCACTGCGGGGCTTTTTTGTATGCTTGTCTTATGCATTCAAATTCACATGACAAAACCTACCGCGGCCGTTTTGCACCCTCACCGACAGGGCCGCTACACCTTGGCTCATTGGTCGCGGCATTGGGCAGTTTTCTGGAGGCTCGTTCGCAAAGTGGTGAGTGGTTGGTGCGTATCGATGATATTGACCCACCACGCGAAGTACCCGGTGCATCAGATGAAATTCTGCGCGCGCTGGAATCACTGGAACTTTACTGGGACCAGGATGTTACCTATCAGAGTACGCGTAATGATGCCTATCAGTCAGCACTGGAAACATTGAAACAAAACAACCTCACGTATCCCTGCGGTTGCTCACGTGCCGAGATTGCCAATCATACCAAGTCAGAAGATAACAACCGGATCTACCCGGGCACCTGTCGTTACGGACTGCCCCAGGGAAAAACCGGGCGATCCATCCGGGTTCGTACGGATATAAAAAAACCTGTCACCTTTAATGACCGTATTCATGGCACACTCCATCAACACCTGGAAAATGAGGTGGGTGACTTTGTTGTGCGCCGTGCCGACGGCCTGATTGCCTACCATATTGCGGTCGTCATCGATGATGCCGAACAATCAATTACGGAGATTGTTCGTGGTGCAGACCTGCTGGATTCCACGCCCAGGCAGATTTACTTACAACAACTTTTGAACCTGCCGACACCGGGCTACGCACACCTGCCACTGGCGCTGAATGAAACAGGTATCAAGCTAAGCAAACAATCGGGCGCCAAGCCTGTTGATGTTAAGCAACCAGCCATTGAAATGTTCAGTGCATTGCGCATTCTTGGCATGACGCCACCGGTTGATATTGTCAACCATCCCGCAGCCGATATACTGTCCTGGGCAATCGAAAACTGGCACCTGGAAACTGTTCCGCGTTCAGGCTGTCAAAACCTCCCGCCTGGTATTAACGATACTTAACCATGACCACAGAACAACATCCCTTTGTTAAGGCATTCCGCTCGGAATTCCGCGGTATATTGCGCTGGCATGAACTGGATGAACTTTGGCAACGGCTCAAAGAAGACGATTGCGGCTGGTACATCTACACCATCAATGAAACACCACCGGAGGTTATTTCGGATGCATCTGAATTACATGCATTCATCCAGACCATCGATACACGATTGCGCAAAGAACACGGGGAAGATTACTGCGGTATCGTCTATGTCGATAACCTAAGAAAACCCGAATTCATCAAGATTTTCAACCCTGGCAATATGGGCATCGCCTGCGGGTACAGTGACAAACCACCGTTGCCCGGCTGGATACT
>BTQO01000074.1:0-7101 GCA_036985915.1 Gammaproteobacteria bacterium
ATACGAGAACTTAGCTACGATAAGGAATGGGTGTGGGTGATTGCAGGGCCTCCTCAAGACAAACAGGAAGACTTCCAGCTTCTACGTTTTTCAACAAGCAAACTGGCAGATGATAAGGTCATTGATCCTGAGCTTGTAATGCCTCTACCAACATCATCGGAAGGCTTGGCAATATTGGATAAAACAGTGCATGTAGTCATTGATGGTGATACAGACAAATCGATGTATAAATGTATCGAATCGAGCAAGTATAGAGTTATTGTTTTACCATAAAAGTGTCTTATTAATCGGACAACCCAGGGATTAGGCCAAAGAATGGAGAACAATCGTTTGTATATCAAGGATAGTTAAATGCGGCAAGACTCGATTGAAATTCAGAAGTACTGGTGGAACCTTAAGAATAATAATTAACCCTAGTGCGCGGGAAAGAAAATCAGTCAAAGGGATAATGAATTAATGAGTTAGAGGTTATATGCCAAATGAAAGTGACCGGTTAGTTGACTCGATATTTTGAATTTGGATTAAGTTTGAAGTCAACGGTTTTGATCACCTTTGTTGATTGTTCTTTCTCAAAGTGAACCAGTAGCTTTTCTTCCTTTACGTTCCATTCGGCAAGCACAAAGTAATTGATATAGTTTCTACGTATGAATATTCTCTCGTTGAGAACACCAATGTATCCCTTGCCTGTCTGCTCCTCTTCCCGGACTTGCCGGATAAAGTAGACGCTGGGTACGAAATCTTTCTTCGAGCCACGCCGTTTACGTTTTGTTGTGTCGTAGCCAGTGTAGGCCAGTGAGGATTGGTTAAACCATTGCAAGCGGGTATCGACCTGCCGGATGGAGCCAAAGCGCGTTGAGTTCCAGAATTTGCGGGCGAAGACCGAGTTATTGCCTTCAATGGAGGCCTGCGAGAACGGCTTACGTGGCACGGCGAAGGCCGGGATGATTTTCTTGTTGAGCAAGAACACCATGAAACGGGACAAACAGCGTTTGCCTGAGCTGGTGCCGATGGTGGCCTGGGCATTGTCCACCTTGATTACATCGGGGATTTCGAAGTGCTTGAAGAAATCCTGGCAAGTGGTGACCAGGGCGTCGGTGGTCTGCGCGTTGACCCGGTAAAAATAGCGTATTTTGGGCGACCGCTTGAAACTCATACCAACAAAGTTCAGCGGCTCACTGCGTCCAGCCAGATATTTCTTGCCAATGAAGTCCGCCTCCAAAACACGCTTACCCAATGTCTGATAAACGGTGTGCTCGGGATAACACAGATAACGTGAGGCCCCTTTGACGCGTTTCTTGGGACTTTTGGACAGTCCCATTTCCTTGAGCAGGCGCCCGATGGTGCGCAGGGGCGGGACGGCTTCATCCGGATACCGTCGCCGATAGTGTTGTTGAATGGCGCTGGCACCGCTGTAGAACTCGTGGGGGTCGCGTTCCAGTTCCCGGTGGATCTTTTGTATGCGTTTGCGGGTGGCGCCATCCCATAGTCGGCCCTGGCCTTTAGGCCAACCACGATGATCCGCTTCAAGCACCTGGTTTTCCAGCTGTGTCCAGTTCATGACAAAGCCTTTGCTTACACCCAGCAGACGGGCGATTTGGTTCTTTGTATAATCTTGCTGAAAGTACAATTCCTGTACTTGTTTACGACGTAGGATTGAGTTTTTTTGTCCATGTTTTTCTTGTCCTGCCAAACTTTGAATGCGATCATTGATACCCAGTTTTGTCATGAAAGTCCACCTCGTTAGGTGGTCACTTTCATTTGGCCATCAACCACTACCTATTAAAAATAACAGGGGTTATTGGCATCACATTTTATTGTCTGTTCTTGGCGGAATGAAGATATTATTTCTTTATTCTCATTTCGTCCGCTTTCGGGTGTTTTAAGACCTTAATGTAGCAGATCGTTCGCCAGGTTGCTATCTGGCCT
Source organism: Gammaproteobacteria bacterium (assembly GCA_036985915.1). Lineage (GTDB taxonomy): Bacteria > Pseudomonadota > Gammaproteobacteria > JAJDYQ01 > JAJDYQ01 > BTQO01. The sequence goes on from BTQO01000074.1 coordinate 1,927, forward strand.
CTGAACGGTTGTTTTGTGGCGATTCCCGCCATAATCTACCAATGTCCGAATGACCGGAATGGCTTACACCACCATTTGGGTGATCATGTAGTCCAACATAGTTCCGGCAGACTTTATTAAATTCGAAGGGAGAGCCCGACAGACTTTATTAAACCCCAACAGACTTTATTCTGTCAGATCAATCAATGCATGACTACAAAGGCCTTATTCAACTGTAACTGACTTGGCCAGGTTCCTTGGCTGGTCGATGTCGGTGCCTTTCATGACCGCAACATAATAGGCCAGCAACTGTAATGGAATCGTGTAGATCATCGGCGTAACGCTGCTATGTCCGCCCGGCACTTCGATCACATGCACCGTTTCGGAGGCTTCGACCTTGGAATGTTTATCGGCAAACACATACAGCTCACCGTGGCGCGCACGGACTTCTTCCAGATTGGATTTTAGTTTTTCCAACAAATCGTCATGGGGGGCTACGGCAATCACCGGCATGTCTGCATCCACCAACGCCAGTGGTCCGTGTTTTAGCTCACCCGCCGGGTAGGCTTCGGCATGAATGTAGGATATTTCTTTAAGCTTTAATGCCCCTTCCATCGCAACGGGGTATTGCACACCGCGGCCCAGGAACAATGCGTGCTGCTTGTCAACAAAACGTTCCGAGAGTTTCTTGATGCTTTTCTCAAGTTTTAAGACTTCCTCGCATTCACGCGGCAGGCCGCGCAGTTGACGCACAATAATCGCTTCGAGTTTCGCATCGGTCTTGTGGCGGCGACCAAGAACCAGCACCAGCAATAACAAGGCAACCAGTTGGGTCGTAAAGGCCTTGGTTGAGGCAACACCAATTTCCGGGCCCGCACGTGTTGTCATAACAAGGTCTGCTTCGCGTACCAATGTAGATTCTGCGACATTCACGATTGCCAACACCGGCCCAAATTGTTTTTTCCTGGCCATGCGCACGGCAGCAAGGGTATCTGCGGTTTCACCAGACTGTGAAACAGCCACAATCAGGGTATCTGACTCTACCACCGGATGGCGATAGCGGAACTCACTGGCAACTTCAATTTGGCATGAAATCCCGGCCAGGCCCTCGAACCAGTTACGCGCAACCATACCGGCGTGGAAGCTGGTACCGCAGGCGATGATGCGCACCCGCTTTACCCGGTCAAAAATGGCTTGCGCTCCGGTGCCAAAGCTTTGCTCTAACACGTGGTCTTCCCTGATACGCCCTTCGAGCGTTTCGGCAATCGCCAGGGGCTGCTCATGAATTTCCTTGAGCATGTAATGACGATATTGGCCCTTATCGACGGCATCGCCGGCCAGCTTGCTGGTGCGTTGTTCACGATCGACCGGTTTGCCGTCCCGGTCATACACTGAAAAGCCGTCGACGGTCAGATCAACCGTATCGCCGTCTTCCAAAAACGCAAACTGTTGGGTGACCGGCAGCAAGGCCAGGTGGTCTGATGCAATGAAGTGCTCGCCTTCGCCAATACCGATAACCAGCGGACAACCCTGCCGGATGGCGACCAAACGGTCCGGTTCGTCGACACTGATCACACCCAGTGCATAGGCGCCTTTAAGATCGGCTGCCGTTGATTGCACTGCCGCGAGCAGATCTTGTCCTTCGTTTAAATAACGATGCACCTGGTGGACGATGACTTCGGTATCGGTACCGGAGGTGAATTCATAACCATCGCTTTCCTGTTGCTTACGCAGCGCGTTGTGGTTCTCGATAATGCCGTTATGAACCACGGCAACCTGTTTACGGCAAACATGTGGGTGTGCGTTTTGTTCGGTCGGCGCACCATGGGTTGCCCATCGTGTGTGTCCCACCCCGACGTGACCTAGGGGTTTTTCTGCCGCAATGCGCCGATGAAGTTGTTCCACTTTACCCGGCATCCGGATGCGATTGAGTACGTGTTCCGGTGATACGACCGCGATACCGGCTGAATCATACCCGCGGTATTCCAGGCGTTGTAATCCGTCCACCAAAATGGGGGCTACGTCTCGCTGGGTAATGGCACCGACTATGCCGCACATGGGTGATCGTTAAAAAAGCGGTTAAGCGGAGGGATTATATGGCCTTAAACAGGCAAAATGTCATGGCTGGCATCTTACCAGCTTCATCAAATCGCAGCTATTTATCGGATTTCACCGGCCGCTTCCAACCCGGAACAGTCTGCTGCTTGGCACGGGTCAGGCTTAACTCGTCGGCAGGGGTATCTTTGGTGATGGTGGACCCGGCACCCACCGTGCCACCCCTGCCAATGGTCACCGGTGCGACCAGTGCTGCATTGGAACCGATAAAGGCGTCATCCTCGATGATGGTTTGGTGCTTGTTGACACATCGTAGTTGCAGGTAATGGTTCCGGCGCCGATGTTGACCCGCTCGCCCACGTGGCTGTCGCCCACATAGGTCAGATGGCAGATCTTGCTGTCCTTGCCTATGTGCGATTTTTTAATCTCAACGAAGTTACCAATATGCGCTTGATCGCAAATCCGGGTTCCAGGACGAATACGCGCAAACGGTCCGATGATGGCATTGTTTCCAATGTTGGCTTCTTCGATCACGCAATTGGCGCGCACCTCAACACCGTTGCCGATGGTGGTATTTCGTATCTGAACATTGGGGCCAATGTGCACGGCATCACCAATCTCGACCTTGCCTTCCAATATGACATTGATATCGATGGTCACGTCATGACCTACGGTAACATCGCCGCGCACGTCCAGCCTGACAGGATCCATTACGGTAACGCCCTGTTCCATCAATGCTTCTACTTTGCGTTGTTGCAAGGCGCGTTCGGCTTCGGCCTGTTGCTTGCGATCGTTCACACCGCTTACCTCAATGGGATCATGGGCGATGATACTACCAACTTCGCATCCTTCTGCAACGGCCAGCTCGATAATATCTGTCAGGTATATCTCGCCCTGCGCATTGTCAGGGTCTACGTTTTCCAACCAACGCACGAGTTGATCAGCATGGCAGGCAAGAATTCCTGTGTTTGATTCACTGATTGCCCGTTGTTCATCATTCGCATCTTTTTCTTCAACAATGGCGGTAATATTGCCCGATGCATTGCGAATGATGCGTCCATACCCGGTTGGGTCATTTAATTCTACCGTGAGTATCGCGACACCTGTTTTCTCCTGCCTGGCGCGCAGGTCTCGGAGAGTTTGTGCTTTGATCAATGGCACATCGCCATATAACACGAGCACATCTGCATCGCTTGCAACATGGTCCAGTGCGTAACGGGTTGCATGGCCGGTGCCTAATTGATCTTCCTGGTGAACCCAGTTGATGTCATGAGTATTCAATTGCGCTTTCACCAGATCGCCCCCATGGCCATACACGACATGAATGGCATCCGGTGATAATTGCCGTGCTGTGCGCAACACATGTTCCAGCATCGGTCTCCCGCCAACAGTATTCAATACCTTGGGTAATTTGGAGCGCATGCGTTTACCCAGACCTGCAGCAAGAATGACAACATGCAATGACATAATAATCAGCCTGGCGTTACAAGAGTTTGACCCATGTTGACTGCTGGATTGCGGGCACTCAATTGATCATAGGATGTTGCGCATCAGCGGGACGACCGCTTCTGATCTCTTCCGGTGTTGCATTGCGCACTTCTCCAACGGTGATATGAAACACAATGGTTTTGCCGGCAAAGGGGTGGTTGGAATCAACTGTAAGCTTTCCATCCTCGATTTTGCTGACACGAAAGATACGTGTCTCGCCTTTATCATTTTGCATCTCCACCTCGGCACCAACATGCCTGAACTGCTCCGGCACATCGGCCAGGTCATCGGTAACCGTCAGGTTCGGGTCATGCGGCCCAAACCCTTCCTCGGGTGAAAGGACGACGTCGACCGTTTCGCCGGTTTCCTTGCCTTCAAGCGCCTGTTCCAGTTTTGCGATCAGGTCGCTGTGCCCGCCATGCACGTATCCAATTGGTAAATCGGATTGCTCAAGTATGTTGCCTTCCAGGTCCCGGATTGAATAGGTGAATGAAACAGCCTTGTCACGTTGAATATTCATAAGGTAATTGTACGTACGATATGCAATAGAGCCTGATTAGAAAAAGAGGGAACTCGGATGAAAAGCTGCGGCATCAGCGTTTCATTTTCTTGCGCAGTTTCTCAATGGCGCGCAACTGCGCTACGGCTTGGAGCAGTTCAGACTGCGCCTTGGCATAATCTGTATCCGCTTTTTTACCCTCCAGGGCGTGTTCTGCACGCGCTTTCGTCTCAAGGGCCTTGGCTTCATCCAGATCACGGGCACGCAGCGCGGTGTCGGACAACACCGTGATGACATGTGGTTGCACTTCCATGATACCGCCGGATACGAAGAAAGACTCCTCGTTCCCTTCCGGTGTTTTCACACGTACTTCGCCTGGTTTTAATCGCGTAATCATCGGTGCATGGCGAGGTGCGATACCGACCTCACCCATTTCAGCAGGTGCATACACCATGGTGGCCGGGCCGGAAAAGATTTCCTGCTCGGCACTCACGATATCAATATGTATTGTCACCGGCATGAATTAGGGTCCACGATATGTGTAATAAGCTTAAACGTTCACACGTTAAAGTGTCTTGCCCTTTTCAACTGCTTCCTCGATACCGCCAACCATGTAGAAGGCCTGCTCCGGCAAATGATCGTACTCGCCTTCAACGATGGCCTTGAATCCGGCGATGGTGTCTTTGAGCGATACATACTTACCTTCGGTACCGGTAAAGGTTTCCGCAACAAAGAATGGTTGCGACAAAAACCGCTGGATCTTCCGGGCACGGGTTACGTCCAGCTTGTCATCCTCGGAAAGTTCATCCATACCAAGAATAGCAATAATGTCTTTCAGTTCCTTGTAGCGCTGCAAGGTGCCTTTTACGTCACGGGCAACGGCATAGTGTTCCTGGCCAACGACCAGCGGGTCGAGTTGCCGCGAGGTTGAATCGAGTGGATCCACCGCAGGGTAGATACCCAGTTCCGCAATTTGCCTGGACAACACCAGGGTGGCATCCAAATGCGCAAACGTGGTTGCAGGTGAGGGGTCAGTCAGATCATCGGCCGGGACGTATACCGCCTGGATCGATGTAATCGAACCCTTCTTGGTCGAGGCGATACGTTCCTGCAAGGTACCCATTTCTTCAGCCAGTGTTGGCTGGTACCCCACC
>BTQO01000075.1:0-7092 GCA_036985915.1 Gammaproteobacteria bacterium
CCGCGGGTGGTGTCTACTGTTCCTCAGGCCTTCGAATACGGCTTGGCATCCCGCCTTCTGCAATCACCAACCACCAAAAATGGTGGAGGGGGGAGGATTCGAACCTCCGAAGGCGGAGCCAACAGATTTACAGTCTGTCCCCTTTGACCGCTCGGGAACCCCTCCCGAAGGCATAACCGCGCTATTCTCCAGAACTTGTGATTGGCTGTCAATGAAGCTTTGAAAAAATCATCTGTTGGCCAATAGCCCCTGTGCTCGTTAACGGCCTCGAATTGAACTGCCTGACTGCGCGGCGGGATTCTGTAATGCAATAACCCTATCTTAACGTCCGTGAACCAAGGACATGGTGTATATATTAATGTGAAGACCGGTCAAATCAGCCCTGCACTGTGGCCAGTGTACTGACCATCCCAAGACACCGATGCCGGGGCTTCATCAATGTGTAACATACAGCCTATTTAATAGCGCCCCATGTGAAAACCACCCTGTCCGGCCGATACAACAGGATGAATAGCAATGTTCCGGCTGGCAAAGACATTTGCCACACTACTCTGGATTCGCTCAAGGAATTAACCAAAGAAGACTGACAACGCAAATCATGGTTACACAAGAAACCAGTCACATTTTCTCATGAAGACGTTCGCTGGCATAATGCGCGTCCCTGCAATCTGCCGAATAAATCATCTGACCAACTATGGCGAAACAGAAAAAACCATCCCAGGCTAAGCGTGCCGACAAATATGTCCTGTATCAGCTCTCTGTTCAGGCGCCCGGTGAAGAGATTGATTTTATCGATGAAGTGTATCGGGACCTTCGTGGAAAAAAAGCACAAATACTCAGAGAGGATTTCTGCGGTACAGCGCTGACTGCCTGCGAATGGGTCAAAAGACGAAAAAGCAATCGCGCCGTTGGTGTTGACCTGGACCCGGAAGTGCTTGCCTGGGGTCAAACCCATAACCTTGATGCATTAAAACCTTCACAAAAAGAACGCATAACCCTCGCTGAATCCGATGTTATGACTGTTAAGGCCAACATATCGGATATCGTGCTGGCGATGAACTTCAGCTACTGGATTCTCAAGGAACGGGTGCTGTTGCTCAAGTATTTCAAGTCGGTCTACAAATCCCTAACAAAGGATGGTGTATTTTTCCTGGATGCATTTGGTGGCTATGAAGCCTTCCAGGAACTCAAGGAGAAACGCAAGGTGAATGGCTTTACCTATGTTTGGCATCAGGACAGCTATGACCCGATCAGCGGCAACATGAGCTGCCATATCGAATTCAGATTTCCAGACAAATCCAGAATCAAGAACGCCTTTGAATACCACTGGCGCTTATGGACATTACCCGAAATTCGGGGGTTATTGACTGAGGCAGGTTTTCAGCAACCCATCATCTACTGGGAGGCCTGTGATAAACACGGCGAAGGAAACGGTGAATTTGAACCCGTCACACACGGTGAAGCCGATCCAGGCTGGCTGGTATATCTCGTAGCTGAAAAATAACGGCTGGCGCTGGTAATCACGAATCGTATTGGTCGCTGATTAAGTCTTTGCTCACCGGCCCATAGGGCTCACACCGTACACGATCGTGAATGCGCATACGGTACTCAACAAAGTTCGATTGGTTTTCAAAGTGCAGGAAGGGATTGCCCTGCATTTCCCCTTCTAGAGTTGATGTTGCTGCTTCTGAATAGTTGTGACCGGGATGGATGACCGCATCAGCCGGAATTTCATCGACGATCTTTTTCAGCGTTTCAAACATCTCGTTAGGGTCACCGCCTGTTAGATCGCAGCGGCCACAGCCAAACACAAACAACGTATCGCCGGTAATCAGATTACCCGGTACCTGGTAGCAGGCTGAACCGGGTGTGTGGCCAGGGGTATGCAGAATCCGGATCGGTGTTTTACCTAGCATGATTTTATCGCCGCCATGATGGAGCGTTGGCAAGTCTAGATAACTGCCCCAGAACCGCGCCTCTTCTTTCAGTAGATGTAATTGCGCATCCGTCTCATGCAGTAACTCGGCAACACCGTTCACATGATCATGATGACTGTGTGTCAATAAAATATCGGTAATACGAAGCTGTTTATCGCGTGCAGTCTTCTTAATCGCAGCAACGTCCCAGGCCGGATCGACCACTGCTGCACGATCTGTTGCATGATCGTGAATGATGTAAACGAAATTTTCCATTGGCCCAAGCTCCAGGGTATGGATGCTATAGTCTTCAAGTGTGTTCATATGATTACTCGCGCTATTCGGGATTGGCTGCCTCATCAATGTATACATCACAACCGGCACGTCCGCCTGCACTGGCAACGGGTATCGACTCACCCTGCTGCCAGCGTATTACTGCTTCGCGCTTGGTAGCACCGGCAATGAGCACCATCAGGCTGTTGGTATCATTTAAGGTATTTACACCAAGCGTGACACGATCTGGCGGCGGCTTTGGCGCATCGTGCACAGGGTGAACCAACTCCGCTGCATCATGCGATTGGCCTGGAAACAGGCTGGCTATGTGGCCGTCTTCACCCATGCCGAGTAACACCAGGTCAAATGGCCGCGCTTGGTATAACACCTCACTATATAAGTGTGCGGCTTTATTCGAGCCCTGTTCTGCAGGAATTGTGTATATATTGCCGGTCAGGATCGTCACGTGATCAAGCCAGGCTCGGGCCGCCATGACACTATTGCGATCGGCATGATCTGGCGGCAAACATCGTTCGTCACTGAAGTAAATGACCCATCGTGACCAGTCCGCATCAGACCCGGCCAGTAGTTGATAAATTCTATTTGGTGTACGTCCACCTGTTAGGACAATTTTAAATAAACCACGTGCGTCTATAGCCCTATGAGACAACATAAGTATCTGTTTTCCTGCTTCTATACTCAATGACTCAAGATCCTTGAATACATGCCAACGGCATTTGGTCATGACTCAATACCCATTAGATTGCCGGGTTGTAACAGATAAACTGATTCGACTAATGCACTCAGGCCTTGCGCACGAAATCCGGGTTCAGCGTCAAGCGCATCGGTTCTGATCAGGCGCTTGATTGCGTATTCTGAACCATACAGCGCCTGAACTTCTTCATCGCTGACTGCAAAAGGCGGGCCGGTCATTTCATGCTGCGGGTAGTCGAGCGTAACGAGTAGTGTACGAGCAGATGGCGCAAGATATCGTATGCGATCAACATAATCCCTGCGCATGTTTTCTGGCAACGCAATGAGTGCTGCACGATCATACACAGCTGCTATGTTGCCCAGATCACCCGGCGCAAGATCAAAAACATCACCGCAGTAAATACGCAGATTATCGGTTGAATACTGAACAACATTACCAACCCTGCATACCGAGGGTCTCAGGCCCTGAATTGCGAACAACTGCTCAACCGCTAATGGGCTGATTTCAACACCTATTACTTCGAACCCCTGATCTGCGAGCCAGGTAATATCCAGACTTTTACCGCACAATGGCAGAAAAACCCGGTCACCGGGTTCAAGATTTAATGCGCCCAGTGTGGCAATCAGGTTTGGATTAACTTCATCACGGTGAAAACCGATTCGGTTTTCCTGCCAACGTTCAATCCAGAAATCGGGTTTCATAGCATCATTATCCGCTTAACCTGCCTTGGGGAAACTCTTACATGGACACCGCCCGTTTGCCAAGTGAGCAACGAAGATGGGTTTCAAAGCCAAATATCAAGGCCTGATTTCAAGCCAGGGACCGGATTGTTGCTATTTCATTGGAATATTCACATATCTAAAGGATAATCCACCCAATATCATAGAGTTGTGGAACTTACCTATATTGTGTTCTAGACTGTATCCAATCAGGCACGTGCGCCTGTAGTAAAAGCCGGCTTTATACGCCTTGCAAGATTGGGCCAAAGACCGGCGTTCATTAACCAGTTGGGGGAGCGGATATAAGACTATGGCCAGTCGAGTGAACAGATCACGACCGCTATTGGTGGTAGGCATGATTGCAGTCGCAAGCCTGCTGCCAGGTTGCGCCTCATTGGTTGCTATCGCAACCCACGACCTCGTGACCACTGCCGGCGTGGCCTCTTATATCGCCACCGGCAAGGGTCTGTCGGACCACGTGCTGGATGCGGCCACCGGCAAGGATTGCAAGCTGGTCACGGGGCTTGCGAGCCCGCAAAGAAGTATCTGCGAACGGTCGGGATCGCGCATCACACGAAACGAGTTCAAAGGTATGCTGAATTATGAGCCAGACACCAGGCAATGGCCTGATCTGCTGGAAAAAACAGACACGATCGCCACTATTTCACCATTGGCCACGCACAGCCCAAGCCGCCAGTGCGCCACAAGCAATAACTATCCTTTAGCGCAGTCGTTCACACATGGCCGCGTACATGACGGCAGGCTCACCTTAAGCGAACTCGGCGGCAACCCTGACCCTGATTTGGTCATGTGAAAGACACCTCGCCTGCTATTAGCGGTCTCCGTACAATCCGGGGGAGGTAGTGGGGAATAGATGCGGTTTCTGCTAAGCTAGTAAGCGCTATCAATCACCAAACCACGACAATGCGCATATTCATCATTGCACTGTTATCCGCCATACTGCTGCAGGCCTGCGGGGCAGGCACTGTCAAAGAGCCCAAGAAGCCAATGACCAGCCCGCAAACACTGAAAGAGATCATTGAGCGCTATGGCGATGATTATAAAAAAGTGGGCGTCGCTAATGACATGTCGCATTACATCTGGGATGTTTCCGGCACACGACTGCGCCGCGGCAGCGCATCATCAGCGGTGCCAGCAAGATCAGGCGGCACCACGAGCCGCTCTATCCACCAACGGCCGGATCTGGAGCGATGGTCATGCACATTGGACTACCTGATCGACAAAACAGGCCATATTCGCTCTGTCGCAGTGAGTGGCACCGGTTGCGATTTGGCGCTGAAATAGAGTTGCGCTTGTTTTAAATAAACAGCCACGCGGCGTTGCTGCACTGCGCAAAACATTTTTTCCTCGGTTCCAGATACACCGGTTTGAATATTGACGCATATATCATTGCGGCATGGTTGACGGTGCGCAAGCCGTGATGATCTGGCGCAATATTTACGGCGGCATCTTTGATCTTTACGAAATCATACCGGGTATCGTCGTGGCGCTCGATACAATCATCAATTTCAGCATGGCCACCCAAAAACCAAGGGGGCTCTGAATAAATCAGAGTTTCTTAAGGTGATACTTAAACAGTGTTTTACCAGTACCAACCACGCAAACCATGGCAGTTGCTGCCTGGTAACCCAATAACCAAAACAGGTTAAACAGACCCGCATCAAGCATGATCATTCTTTTTACGGATTTCGGATCGGATGGACCATATGTTGGTCAACTGCATGCAGTACTTCATCAGCGTGCAGTCGGCGTGCCTGTCATCAATCTGTTTTCAGATGCGCCGTCGTTTAATCCACGTGCCTCAGCTTATTTGCTTGCAGCATACATCGACGAATTTCCAAAAGACTCGGTATTCCTGTGCGTGGTCGATCCCGGTGTCGGTACTCAAACACGAAAACCTGTGATCGTTCACGCTGACCACTACTGGTTTGTTGGGCCGGATAATGGCTTGTTCTCTGTCATAACCAATCGTGCAGCACAGGTCGAATGCCTGGAAATCCTCTGGCAACCCGAGCGGCTGTCCGACAGTTTCCATGGCCGTGATCTGTTCGCACCTGTGGCCGCAATGCTTGCAACGGGTAGTCTGCCGGAACACAAGGCATTCGATTGTTCAATAAACAAGCAAGCATGGCCCGGCGATCTGGGCGAAGTGATATACATTGACCACTTCGGTAACGCAATCACAGGTATTCGTGCTTCGACCTTGCCCTTAGGTTGCCGAATCATGGTTAATGGCCAGACCATCGACTATGCACGCACCTTCGGAGCAGCGCCGGTAAACACACCCTTTTGGTATGCCAACGCCAATGGCCTGGTTGAACTGGCCGTACCCCAAGGCAACGCAGCACATCTGCTCGAGTGCCCGGTGGGCACACTAATCGATGTGATCCGACCAACTGTCGTATCGCCCTGACCAACGGCAGAATGAAAATCCGCCTGGATCTGCTATTCTTGCGAGATTGCCTGTCGCGATAGAAAAGCGCTAAAAATCAGCGTAATGAGAGATGGGCCGACGATAAAACAATACAATACGAACACTTAAAAGCAATATCAAGCACGTATATTGACGGCGATGTTGCACCGCTCATGACTTTGAACAATGATGAGCAGCCACCAAGCTGCCTATTCCATGACAGACAAACAGCCACACAGTAGCAAAGCACAACCGATATACCGGTTGCTTGCTCTAGGTTTTCTATTGATGGCGATCGTACCCATCGGGATTCTTTCGATTAATTTGCGCCAGGCGGCCTGGGATGATGCGTGGCGTGAAATCAGGGAAAAACACCAGTTGCTGGCAACAAATCTGGCCGCACCCATCAGGATCTATGTCAAGGACCACGAGGCTATGCTTGGAGTACTGGCCTCGGAAATCGGGCAATACCCTGGTAACGAGGCCATTAACGAGCATCTGAAAAGTGCCCTCAATCATTTCGACGGTTTCAAAACCCTGGCATTGGTGGGTATCGATGGACGTCTTAGCGCTTATGCACAAAGTAACGATGCCATCACGCCGCTGAGTGATTCGCTGTTTGCCAATGAACCCTATTTCATCAGAACTCGTGCGTCTGGCAATGTCACGATATCGGATATCAGGCCGAGTCCAATTAATGGCCAGCCGGCGATCATCATTTCGCAACCTGTCAACAATGCAGCTGGTGAAATGAGCAGTGTGTTACTGGGTGAGCTGCGTATCGACCTGATTGAGGAGCTACGCAAAAAAATAAAATTTGGTAAAAAAGGCCACTCTGCGATTGTCGATAAACGAGGCCATGTCATTGCGCATCCAAACCCTGCCTGGATGGCCGAAATGCGTGACCTCTCTAAATTGAAAATCGTACAAAAAATGATGGCGGGTAAAACAGGTGTCACCGAGTTTTATTCGCCATTCGTAAAGTTGGATATGGTTGCTGGCTACGCATCAGTACCGGAGCTTGGCTGGGGTATT
>BTQO01000076.1:0-6992 GCA_036985915.1 Gammaproteobacteria bacterium
CTCGGATCGTCCATACGCAGGCATCAGTGGTTGCTGGGACGTGCCGCATTGCAGAGTGTGAGCGCACGGCTACATCTGGATCTGGATCCCTGCGCTGTAAAGATGCCTTGTACGTCCATGTCCCTGACACACAAACCGGATATTGCGTTTGCTGTGGGGATGGAAAACGTGACAGGTGTAGGTATCGACTATGAGGATTGGCAGCGATCCATGAATACCGGCATCGAGCGTATGTTTTTAGATGAAGATGAACGTCAGTTGCTGGATGTTTCAAACAAAAAGCAGTTGTTACGCCTTTGGACGATAAAAGAGGCGGCCTACAAGGCGAATCTATGTAATAAAGGCAGTGTGTTACGAGACTACAAGCTTTCTGATATGACATCACAAACGGGTGCATCACACTACAACGCCCGGCATCAGCAGGTTGAAAGTCGTTATTTTTCCAACGAGCTGGAAGAAGGTATCGTAACAATCGCAGCTACCCTATCCGATCACCACACCAAACAACCACCACTCAGCCATTATTGAAGGCTGACCCACTATGAAGGGGATTAACCATGAAACGTCGTGATTTCCTGTGTAAGGCAGGTGCAGGCGCACTGGTAACCGGGGCAGTACTGTCGGGGTGTAATACCGGCACGCAAAACGATGAACCAGCAATTTCCAAGGATGCGACTCAAGCACCCGCACAACCGGCACAAGTACTTGAATGGAAAATGGTCACCACCTGGCCGAAAGATTTTCCGGCACTGGGGACAGGTGCCAACCTATTGGCAGAACTGATTACTCAAATGAGTGGTGGCCGTATCAATGTCAAGGTCTATGGTGCAGGCGAGTTGGTGCCTGCATTCGAGGTATTCGATGCGGTCTCCAGCGGGACCGCGCATATCGGGCATGGTGCTGCTTACTACTGGAAGGGTAAGATCGAAGCTGCGCAGTTTTTTTCAACCGTTCCATTTGGTTTTACCGCCTTGGAAATGAATGCCTGGCTGCACCATGGCGGTGCTGCGGCCATGTGGGAAGAACTCTACGAACCATTTGGTTTGGTGCCGATGGCAGCCGGTAACACGGGTGTGCAGATGGGCGGCTGGTTCAACAAGAAGATCAACACACTGGCCGATCTGAACGGACTGAAGATGCGTATTCCCGGTCTCGGCGGGGAAGTGTTAAGGCGCGCAGGCGGTACGCCGGTCAACCTGCCGGGCGGTGAGTTGTTTATGGCGCTGCAATCCGGCGCGATTGATGCGACTGAATGGGTCGGGCCTTACAATGATCTGGCCTTTGGTCTGCATAAGGCAGCCAAATACTACTACTACCCGGGTTGGCATGAGCCGGGTACGACACTGGAATGCATCGTCAACAAGACTGTTTTTAACAGTTTGCCGGATGATCTCAAGGCCATTGTACGTGGCGCCAGCCGGATAGTGAACGAGGATATGCTTTCAGAATTGACCGCGCGTAATAACGCAGCACTCAAAACGCTTACCGAGGAGTACAAAGTAGACGTCCGGCGCTTTCCCGATGAAGTGCTCGACAAGCTTAAAAAGTTGTCATTCGAGGTCGTCGCCGAAGTTGCAGACAAGGATCCGTTTGCACGTAAGGTGTATGATTCTTATCTGGCATTCCGCGACCAGGTGACTGCCTGGCATGAGATATCAGAACGCGCCTATATGAATGCGCGATCAGGCCTGGCATGACGTAATTGTTGTGCAATAGAAAACGCCGACGGACGCCGGCGTTTTTTTAGTAACCACCTTGTTACAGAAAATTATTTCTGTGCACCAAGGTATGTTGCAATATTGCCGACATCCTCATCGGACAGCATACCAGCCATGGCGTTCATGGTTGGGTTCTTACGTGTTCCGGATTTAAATGCCATCAGCTGTTCTTTGATGAAGGCTCCCCCCTTGCCATTGAGTGCCGGGTTAGCCGGGTTGGTACTCTTGCCATTAGTACCATGGCAACCGACGCACCCTTTGGATTCAAACGCTGATTTACCCTTTGCACTATCTCCAGCTCCAGCAAATGCGGAGGTGGTGACGAGCAATGCACTTAAGATCAGCAAACCGTTTAGCAATTTCATATGTATGCGCTCCTGGTAAGTTGGATTACTTGTTGGGATATGGATTTGGAATTTTGCCGGCTTAGGGTCTGACAAGAGGCGCTGGCCCAAGTTCCTGACCTGACCGGGACACGTATTCTAGCCCAAGTCGATGGCTTGGCTATAGATCAAGCGGGATAGGTGCGGGCTAGCTTCTACCCCGCGAAATGCGCATGACCGACTGGATGTTGCGTAACCGCCGCATGATGCATGCCAGGTGGTCCCGGTCATGAACCGTGACCACCAGATCGATGGCGGAAGTCATGCCATCGCGCTCGGTCAGGGATACATTTTCGATATTGGAGCCCATTTCCGAGATCGCTGCCGCAACGGTTGCCAGCACACCGCGCTGGTTGGCAACGTCAACGCGCATCTCAACCGGAAATTCCGTTTCCGGCTTGTTGTCCCACTGAACATCGATCCATTTTTCCGCCGGAAAGCGGCCTTCCAGAACGTTATGGCACCCACCGGCGTGGATGATCACACCACGGCCAGCACTCATAAACCCAACGATATTGTCACCCGGGATGGGATGGCAGCATTTAGCCAGGTTGACCGCCATCCCTTCGGTGCCCTGGATCGGTAGTGCGTTTTTCGTGCCAGGTTTACGCTGCGATTGTGCGGGTGTGCTACTAAGGTCAGGGACCAGCTGGCGCGCCACGATGAATGGCATGCGATTACCAAGCCCAATATCTTCGAGTAGTTGGTCGAGGTTTTCGTAACCGGTCTCATTGAGTAGCGCCTTGATTTGTGCCGGCTTGATTTTGCCAATGCGGGTCTCGGCGGGTGCCAGCGCCTTGTCAAGCAAACGCAGACCCAGCTTGATCGCATCACTTTGTTTTAGGTTCTTTAAGAAATTACGAATGTGTGACCTGGCGCGTGCCGTGACCACAAAGTCCAGCCATGCCGGGTTAGGTGAGGCGTTATGTGCAGTTACGATTTCAATCGTTTCGCCGTTTTTAAGCGCGCTGGACAGGGGTGCCGGCCGGCGGTCGATGCGTGCCGCAACACAGGTATTACCGATATCGGAATGCACCGCATAGGCAAAATCGACCGCGGTTGCACCACGCGGTAGTTCCATGATGTCTCCGCGCGGTGAGAACACATATACTTCATCGGGAAACAGGTCAACCTTGACGTTTTCGATAAACTCGATTGAATTGCCAACGTCTTTTTGCATTTCGAGTAATTCCTGTACCCATTCTCGGGCACGCGCATGGGCGCCGTTATACGGCGCATCACCCGTCTTGTAACTCCAGTGTGCGGCTATGCCGGATTCTGAAACGGTGTGCATATCGCGGGTACGAATCTGTATTTCAATCGAGACGCCGAATGGGCCCTTCAAGGCAGAATGCAGTGACTGGTAGCCGTTGGCCTTGGGGATAGCAATGTAATCCTTGAATGCCCCGGGAATGGGTTTGTACAGGTTATGCAGCGCACCCAGCACGCGATAACACATATCAACGCTGTCAACGATGATGCGAAACGCATAAAAATCCAGAACCTCGGAAAATGACAGACGTTTGGCGCGCATTTTTCGATACAGGCTGTATAAATGCTTTTCCCGGCTCATGACTTCACCTTCCAGTTGTTCCTGGCGTAGTCTGCGTCGAATGCCGGTTTCAATCTTTTGTAAAATTTCCTTGCGGTTACCACGCGTCTTGACGACTGACTCTGCCAGAATTCGGTGGCGCATGGGGTTGAGTGCAGCAAAGCCCAGATCTTCCAGTTCAATACGTAGCGCGTTCATGCCCAGCCTCGTGGCAATGGGTACGTATATTTCCAGCGTTTCGTGGGCAATACGGCGGCGTTTATCAGCGTCTACCACGGACAGGGTGCGCATGTTATGCAACCGGTCTGCGAGTTTGACCAGAATCACCCGAATATCCTTGGCCATGGCGAGAAACATTTTGCGGTAATTTTCAGCCTGCGCCTCCGCCTGGGTTTTGAAATCTATACGGGTGAGCTTGGTGACGCCGTCGACCAGATTGGCGACTTCACGGCCAAAGATTTGCTCGATCTGTTTCTTCGCGGTTGAGGTATCTTCTATGACATCGTGCAGCAATGCCGCGATGACGGTCTGATGATCCAGGCGCAGCTCAGCCAGAATGCGTGCAGTCGCAATGGGATGGGTGATGTAGGGTTCCCCGGAGAGTCTGTGCTGGCCCTCATGGGCCTCGGCACCAAACAGAAATGCCCGGTAGACTTCCTGGACCTGTTCTGGATCAAGATAGGTTTCGAGCAGACGGCATAGGTCGCTGATGCGAAAGGTTGAGTTTTGCGGCAATGCGGGCGGGGCTGACACCGGTACTCACCAAATTCTATCCGGGTAGATAATCAGGTGTTGTGCTGGCAAGCGCAGGCTTGCCGGGGGGGATTTAGTATTCGTTGCGTGGGGCAGGTGTGACAGGTGTGGCAGGTTCGCCCATATTGTCCGCATTGTTCGCCTTGTCCATCGCCTCGAAGGCCTTTTCCAGCATATCGACCTCGAGATCCTCTTCCTTCGGCGGTGCCGGCTCCAAACCTTCAGCGATCTCTCGAAGGGCGATCACGGTGGGTTTGTCGTTTTCCCAGGGTAACAGGGGGTCTGCGCCCCGGGCGATGTCGCGTGCCCGGCGGCTGGCCTTGAGGACCAGGTTGAATCGATTGTCGACGTGTTCGAGACAGTCTTCTACGGTGACACGAGCCATGGTGATTCGATGTGAACGTGGCGATAGGGATGCGCAGTCTACCCAAATACGGCCCCTCAGGCCAGCAATTCTGCCAGCACTGCGGTGTGTTTTTTTTTGGCCTGCCAGTCCTTGCGCGGTGGTTTTGTGTCAACAATGGTCATCAAATCGGCCAATGCCTGGTCAAAATCGTCATTGACCACCAGGTAGTCGAATTCATCGTAATGCGAGATTTCGTTGGTGGCGTCGCGCATGCGCCGCTTAATAACGCTGTCGCTGTCCTGGCCCCGGCCTTTGAGGCGTTCCACCAATGCCGATCTCGATGGCGGCAGGATAAAAATGCCGATGCACTCAGGCATGATCTGGCGTACTTGTTGTGCACCCTGCCAGTCGATCTCCAGGATCACATCCTGACCCTGTTGGAGCAGCGTGGTGACCGCTTGCTTTGAGGTGCCATACAGGTGATCAAATACCTCGGCATATTCCAGGAAGTCGCCGGCCTCGATCATGGCCCGAAATGTGTCATGGCTGACAAAGTGATAATTGATGCCATCCTCTTCACCGGGGCGTCTTAAGCGCGTGGTATGCGATACCAAGACCGCTACGGCCGGTCTTAATTCAGTCAGCGCCCTGACCAGGCTGGTTTTGCCAGCACCCGAAGGTGCGGCGACAACAAACAAGGTACCGGGCATGGATGAAATCTGCGTTGGTTGAATGAAGGCGCGCGATTGTAGCATCCCTGCGCTGGCCGGATGTCCGGTGATCAGTTATCGTTTCATCCTGCATAATGAAAACCGGCATCGATGTTCGGATTTCGGTACCTATAACGATGAAAATCAGGCAGGTGTGTGTACTTGGGGGAACCGGCTTTGTCGGGCACTCGTTGGTGTGCCGGCTTGCGTCCAGCGGTCGACTGGTGCGGGTTCTAAGCCGTCATCCACAACGACATCGTGATCTCGGTGTGTTGCCCCAGGTGGATCTGCAAAAGGCTGATATACATGACCGGGCACAGTTGACACGTCATTTTGCCGGCTGTGACTGCGTGGTTAACCTGGTCGGCATTCTCAACGAACGCAATCGCGATGGACAACGCTTCAGGGATGTGCATGTGGCGTTGCCACGCAAGGTTATGACGGCCTGCCAAAATGCTGGTGTTCAGCGTTTGTTACACATGAGCGCGCTTAACGCCGATGCGGGACGTGGTACCAGCCTGTATTTGCGAACCAAGGGCGAGGCCGAAGATCTGCTGCATGTTGAGACGAGTACCGGTCTTGCGATTACGCGTTTCAGACCATCCGTGATTTTCGGACCCGGCGATTCTTTCTTTAACCGCTTTCGGGATCTGCTCAAGTTGTCGCCGGTTATTTTCCCATTGGCCTGTGCACGTACACGTTTCGCTCCCGTATATGTGGGTGATGTCGCTGAGGCCTTTATGAGCATATTGGAAGACCCAAGAAGTTTTGACCAGCGGTATGACCTGTGTGGCCCCAACGTGTATACGTTACGTGAACTGGTGCAGTACACGGCGCGGATCGCGGGTTTGAAGCGCTATATCATGCCGCTCGGTAAGGTGTTGTCGCAGTTACAAGCCGTTATGCTCGAGTTTGTACCAGGCAAGCCGTTTTCCTACGACAATTATTTATCGCTACAGGTGGATAGTATCTGTCAACACAACGATTTTGTGCGGTTAGGTATAGAACCACAGCCACTCGAAGCCATTGTGCCCGCCTACCTTTCTAATCAAAACACTCGTGTACACCTGGATGATCTGCGCATGCAGGCACGCCGCTAATCCAACCGGTACGGTTTTTATTCGGTAAGATAAGCCCTGAATAATTCCATCTAAGAATTATCAGCGCACGGAAAACGAAAACAAGTTTCCGTTTTCCTCGCAATATCGATCCCCGTAGGGGATCGATATTGGCGGTACCTCCTTCGGCTTTAGCCTCCTGCGTCGCTCCATCTCCTCCATCCATGGAGTCGTGTACCGTAGAAACTCTGAATAAATCAGAGTTTCCTAAGGTTATCTGCAGGCATCAGACGTTTTAGAGCCTGATAACGTTCTTTCCTGGGCAAATCACCTAATGCCGTTACTGCCGCATAAAATCGTTTCATGTCCTGTGCTTCGCGTTGAAACAGCCTATGAAAGGCTGGCACAAAGTGATGATAGGTTGCGGCTGACCCCAGCCGGGCATTATTCGGTGTCTGCCTGAACCAGTTTT
>BTQO01000077.1:0-6959 GCA_036985915.1 Gammaproteobacteria bacterium
ATGTTTTCAGACTTGATGAATGCGCATACCGAACTGTTTTCGGCTGGTGTATCGATTGACACAGTTTCTCTGGGTGCCACTTGAACGCTGTGTCGGCACGCGCTTACTCAGGTAAAAACACTCGCGGTTACAGCACACGCGAAGCGGCTGCTCATGTCATTCACGATGTGCTCACCAAAGGATGCACCCTGGAACAGAGTCTGGATCAAACCGCACCCGGGGTAATACCTAGAGATCAGTCATTGCTCAGGGAGATCGGATACGGTGTGATGCGATGGCTGTCACGCTTGAATGTGTTACTCAACCTGTTACTGGATAAACCGCACCGTCCACATGGTCTAATCGAAGCCTTGCTGCTGTCTGGTCTGTATCAGTTGTTGTACATGCGCACACCGGCACATGCGGTGGTTTCCGAGTCTGTTGAGGCAGCCAAATTACTTGGTCAGGCAGGAAGCCGCGGATTGGTCAACGCGGTGTTGCGACGCGTGACCAGGGAGCACGATGTATTGTTAGCAAAACTGGAGCGAAACCCAGAGGCTAGGACCGCACACCCTGCCTGGCTGCTTAAACGAATCCAGACGGATTGGCCCGAACACTGGCAAGCTATTGTGACGGCGAATAATGAAAGGGCGCCACTATTCTTGCGTGTGAACAGCCTGAAAACAACACGCGATCACTATCTTGAGACACTGGATGCTCAAGGAATAAAAGCCCAACCGTCTTTATTGAGCGGTGTTGGAATTGAATTGATGGAACCTGCCAATGTCAGCCAGTTACCTGGTTACGGGTCCGGTCTCTTTGCTGTACAGGATGTGGCTGCACAATTGGCAGCCCCTTTACTTCATGCCACTAAAGGGATGCGTATACTTGACGCCTGTGCCGCACCGGGGGGCAAGACGGGCCATATTGTTGAGATGACCCATGGGGAATCAGAGGTCTGGGCAGTCGATCATGATGTTAAGCGCATGCAACGATTAACAGATAATCTGGCAAGGCTTGGTCATCACGTGCAGGTTAAATATGCCGATGCCATAAAGACTACCGACTGGAGTGATGGCATCTTGTTTGACCGCATCCTGATCGATGCACCCTGTTCAGCGGTGGGGGTTATCCGCCGTCATCCCGATATTAAGCATTTACGCAGTGATGCCGCGATTACGCAGGCTACAGTACACCAGGCCGGGTTACTTCAAAGCCTGTGGCCGTTACTCAAGCCCGGCGGTATCCTGCTGTATGTGACTTGTTCGATCCTGCGCCAGGAAAACGATGCCATCATAAGCGCAATGATTGAACAGCATCCCGATGCCGTAATACACCCAATTGACTGCGACTGGGGACATCCGACTGACCGGGGTTGCCAGGTTCTGCCGGGTGAGATGAATATGGACGGGTTTTACTTTGCGAGGCTTCAAAAATGCACCGCATGAACGTACTCCGGTTGAGTTTGTGTGCCATTGTATTGGTTGTAACTCAGACTGCTGTTGTGGCGGCTGATTCAGAATTTGCCAAAATTCTGACCAGGATCAGGGAGGAAAATGGCGTCCGCGTCATGGATGTGCGCATTCACTATGAATTTAGCCAGGAAGTTTTACGGGCGCTGAATAACGGACTGCCAATCATATTGGAAACACAAGCAGAAGAACTGGAGCCACGGTCCATGCTGTGGGACAAGCGCATTACAACAACCCTGGTGCGGCGTGAAATTCGTTACCACGCACTTAGTCAACAGTATCTGGTCAGGAATATAGAAACTGATTCACAGGTTAATTTTCTGACCCTGTCCCTGGCAATCGATGCGCTAGGGGCTATCGATGGACTGCCCTTAAGCACGGGACATACAGACAAGTTGAAGCGTTACCGGATAAGAACCCGATTGGATATTGAAGGTTTGCCATCCCCGCTTCGTTTACTGGCATATTTATCTGAAGACTGGTCACTGGACAGTCAATGGCAATCATGGCCACTCAACTGACATTACGATACAAGCTAACGACCTGGACCAGTATCGGTCTGTTCACGCTGTTACTGGTATCGCTGTATTTCCTTAGTAACGCTACAGAAAATTCTGCACAAGTTGGCCGTTTTTATTCCTGGTTACTGCTGTTCAATGCACTGGGACTGATCGTACTCGCCACGCTGATCGGTCTTCGGGTTGCACGGCTGATTGCAGAATACCGCAGCCGGGTCGCAGGTTCGCGACTGACAGTAAAATTGGTTTTGTTGCTAGTTGCGATGGCTGCAGCACCCGTTTCTTTGGTGTATATCGTTTCAGTGCAGTTTCTGCAACGAGGTGTGGATAGTTGGTTTGATGTGCGCATGGAAAACGCACTCAATGATGCATTGGAACTCAGCCGTGTATCGTACGAGGGACGGTTACGTGAACTGGCTCGCTTAACCAGACGAATGGCCGGATCACTCAGTGAGTCTGACGCACCTTCACTCGATCTGGTTGATATGCGCGTTTCCAGTAGCGCGAGTTCACTGACGCTGCTTGATCAGAACGGGACGGTTATCGCATCCAGTGATGTAGACCCGACCGCCATTGTGCCTGACCGGCCACCGGAACTGGTCTTGCGGCAATTGAGGAACGGTTATCCCTATCTGGAAATGGAGCCAATCAGCACACGCGAATTCCAGTTTCGTGTCGTAATGCCGGTTGATGTACTCGGGCCAACCGGACGCAATTATATATTGCAGGCACTGTATCCTGTTTCAGAACAGTTCAGTACATTAGCCGGTAACGTGGAATCCGCGTATGCGGCCTACAATCAACTGGCCTATCAACGCGAGGAGTTAAAACTCAGCTTCATACTGACGCTGTCATTGGCGCTGGGCATCAGCATTTTAATTGCTACGCTCACGGCAATTATTTTGGCGCGCCGTGTGGTTGCACCGGTACGGCAATTGGTTGCAGGCACGGAGGCCGTTGCCGCGGGTAATTACGAACAGCAGATTCCGGTCAGTGGTCACGATGAAATCGCCTATCTAGTGCGCTCGTTTAACGCCATGTCGCGCAGGATTGCCGATGCCAGGCAGGCGCAGCGACTCAGTCATGACCAGGCAGAGGAGGAGCGCGCCTGGCTTGAAGCGGTGCTTGCCACGCTTTCGTCGGGTGTATTGACCCTGGATCATGACAACCGTATCGGTTCCGCTAATGCCGCTGCCGATCAGATATTGAATGCACCCTTAACCCAGGCAGTAGGGCGCAAGCTGCAGGAATTAGTACAAGAGTATCCTCATCTAAACGATTTTTCCCGCGTCCTATCCAAGCAATTGCAAACACCCGGTGGGTGGCAGGAGCAGTTGACAATGTTCGGCCCACGTGGCCGGCAGGTATTGATTCTCAAAGGTGCTTCACTAAGCACTGATTTGGCTAAAAAGCGAGAGGAGCATGTCATGGTAATCGAGGATGTGACGACCTTGATACAGGCGCAACGTGATGCTGCCTGGGGTGAGGTTGCTCGGCGGCTTGCCCATGAAATCAAGAACCCGCTAACACCAATACAACTGGCCGCCGAGCATTTGCGTAAGCGCTGCCTGTCCCGGGTCGATGGTGAAGATGCCGAAATACTGGATCGATCGACGCGTACGATTGTGCAACAGGTTGAAGCGATGAAGGAAATGGTCAATGCCTTCTCGCAGTACGCGCGCACACCTGAGCTTAAGCCGGAACCGATGGATCTTGGCGTACTGGTTAGTGAAGTGCTCGACCTCTATATGGAATCATTATCCGGGTTGACCATTGACACCCAAATTGAAGCTAACATGCCTCGTGTTTTGGCCGATCCCGGCAGGATGCGGCAGTTATTGCACAACCTGTTTAAGAATGCCATTGAGGCTATGGAAGGAGCAGACAGGCGATGTTTATCGATCAGCATGCAATACGTTGGCGAAGAGTCCAGCCCGGCTGTTGAGCTCGAGGTCCGGGATAGTGGGCCAGGTTTTTCCTCTGGACTGATCGACGGGCTATTCGAGCCCTACGTCACTTCAAAACCAAGGGGAACGGGTTTGGGCCTTGCAATCGTCAAGCGAATCGTTGATGAACATGGCGGCGCTATTTATGCAGCGAATGCGTCCAATGGCGGAGCAATTATCACAGTGCATTTTTTACCTTATCGTGATGAGCGGCATGAATCGCCCGGTCTTGTGCGTGTATCGTGATTGTTCATAATTGGGATACCGCATAGGCTACCGGTTTATGTATATAAGCGTGATCTTCACTGAGAATTAATCGATGCCCGCAGCCCATATTCTGGTTGTTGACGATGAATCGGATATCCGCATGTTGGTCGGGGATATACTCCGCGATGAAGGGTACCAGGTCAGTCTTGCGAAGGATGCTGAAGAAGCACGAAAGGAACGGCGTGCCCGGCGGCCTGATCTGGTGTTACTCGATATCTGGATGCCTGGTACCGATGGCATCGGTCTGCTTAAGGAGTGGTCTGAAGAGGGCCAGTTGCCATTTCCCACGATCATGATGTCGGGCCATGGTTCTATTGAAACCGCTGTTGAGGCAACCAAGCTGGGCGCGTTCGATTTTATCGAGAAACCGTTATCCCTGGCCAAGCTTTTATTGACTGTTGAGCACGCACTGGAAATAGAACGACTGGCGCGAGAGAGCCTTGAGCGTGGTACTCGCATGGGGCCTTCAGAACCGCTAGGTCACAGTCAGACCATGCGGTCGTTACGCGACAATGCTGAAAAGATTGCACAACATGACTCACCCGTGCTGATCTGTGGCGAGCCAGGTTCCGGTAAGAAGACCCTGGCGCGTTATATTCATCATTTAAGCGCCCGGCAAGAGGCACCTTTTGTTGTATTGAACTTAAGTGCTGTTGCGCAGGAAAACATCGAGATCGAATTGTTTGGTAGTGAAGAAGACGGTCTTTATTACGGCCGACTGGAGCAGGCGCATGGTGGCACCCTGTTTCTAGCTGAAGTTGCCGATATGGATAACGAGCAGCAGACACGCCTGTTGAGCGCTTTGGAGCAGATGAATTTTCTGCGTGTCGGTGGCAGTGAACCGGTTAAGATTAATGTGCGCGTGATCGCAGGGACCAAATGCAAGCTGGATGAAGCTGTTGCTGCCGGGCGTTTTCGTAATGACCTTTATTACTATCTCAATGTGTTACCACTTAGCACAGCTGCATTGCAAGATCATAGTGAAGATGTGCCTGAGTTGGTTCAGTATTTCTCCGAGTGTCTGGTTGAGCAGGATGGTCTTCCGAAGAGACTGTTTACAGACGAGGCGTTAGGCCTATTACAAAATTATCAATGGCCTGGCAATGTGCGTGAGTTAATCAATGTGGTGCAACGACTGCTGATTTTAGGTAGTGGCGATACGGTAGGCGCTAACGAGGTTAATCAGGCGCTTGGTAGTGTACTATCAACACCTGTAGCTGAAATGGACATACCATTGGATATTCCTTTGCGCGAGGCACGAGAAAAGTTTGAGCGAGACTACCTGTCACACCAGTTTCAACAGGTTGGCGGGAGCATGGGTGAATTGGCCAGGGTAACGGGCATGGAGCGCACGCATCTTTATCGCAAGTTAAAAGCGTTAGGGATTGAAAGACCAAAAAATGTGGAGGATATAACCGAGTGAACCTACAAGGTTGTATATACAGCCTTGGCGCGGTAGTAGTTTGTAGGCTGATCATCCATCAAATCAGATAATTTATAACAATGAAAATTATCATACTTGGTGCAGGACAAGTTGGTTCCAGCCTTGCAGAAAGCCTGGCGATTGAAGCAAACGACATTACGGTCGTTGATCAAAATGCCTCGTTGTTGCGTGATCTTCAGGATCATTACGACCTGAAAGCCATAGCTGGTTTAGCCTCGCACCCTGATGTACTGGAACGTGCCGGAATTGAGGATGCTGACATGATCATCGCTGTAACCAACAGTGATGAGGTGAATATGATTGCCTGCCAGGCTGCCTATACCCTGTTCCATACACCCACCAAGATTGCCCGTGTGCGCGCGCAGGAATACCTGGTGCATTCCCGCCTGTTTCATCAAGACGCATTACCGGTTGATGTCATTATTAGCCCCGAACAGCTGGTTACCGATTATGTCCAGAGTCTGGTGGAACACCCTGGCGCTTTGCAGGTAACTGATTTTGCTGATGGCCGGGTACGACTGGTTGCAGTCAGAGCGTATTACGGCGGCCCTCTGGTGGGCCATGAATTACGTACCTTGCGTCAGCACATGCCGGGTGTCGAGACACGCGTGGCAGCCATTTATCGGCAAAATCGCGGCATCATTCCACACGGACATACCGTCATTGAGGCCGATGATGAAGTATTCTTCATCGCAGCCGATAAGCATATTCGTGCGGTGACGAGCGAATTGCGTAAACTGGATCGCCCGGTACGCCGTATCATGTTGGCGGGCGGCGGTAATATTGGCCTGCGTCTGGCACGCTCATTGGATAAGCACTACCAGGTGAAAATTATTGAACGCTCACCGGAACGCTCACAAAGCCTTTCCGAAGAACTGGAAAGAACCATCGTGTTGTCAGGAGATTGCGCTAACGAAGAACTGTTGCGTGAAGAGAACATCGACAGCATGGATGTCTACTGCGCAGTGACCAATGATGAACAGGCCAATATCCTTTCAGCCATGCTGGCCAAGCGCATGGGTGCACGCAAGGTCATGGCGTTGATCAATCGTCCCGCGTATGTGGACCTGATTCAAGGCGGTGAAATCGATATCGCAATTTCACCGGCACAAATTACGCTGGGTAGCCTGCTTGCCCATGTACGACGTGGTGATGTGGTGCGTGTACACACACTACGCCGTGGTGCTGCAGAGGCAATAGAAGCAGTGGCGCATGGTGATGCAAGTAATTCCCGTGTCGTTGGGCGGAGCATCGAGGAAATTTCTTTACCCTCGGGTACGACCATCGGCGCCATTGTGCGTGGCGATGAAGTGCTGATGGCACATCACGATAC
>BTQO01000078.1:0-6955 GCA_036985915.1 Gammaproteobacteria bacterium
ACGCGCTCGGCCAGGGAATCGTTCTTAATGAGCCATCTGTGGTAGCGATTCGGGAAGAACATGGCCGTGGTGGCAGCAAAATCGAGGCGGTCGGCACTGAAGCCAAGCGTATGCTGGGCCGTACGCCCGGAAATATTACGGCCAAGCGTCCGCTGAAAGACGGGGTGATTGCCGATTTCGAGCTCACGGAGAAGATGTTGCAGTTCTTCATCCGCAAGGTGCATGAATCGCGCCTGTATCGCCCCAGTCCAAGGGTGCTGATCTGTGTGCCGTATGGCTCGACGCAGGTTGAACGGCGTGCAATTCGGGATTCCGCTGAAGGCGCCGGTGCACGTAAAGTCTACCTGATCGAAGAACCCATGGCCGCAGCCGTTGGTGCCGGGTTGCCCGTCGATCAGGCACGCGGCTCGATGGTGCTCGATGTCGGCGGCGGCACCTCGGAAGTCGCGGTGATCTCGCTTCGGGGCATCGTCTATGCCGCCTCGGTACGTATCGGCGGTGATCGCTTCGATGAAGCCATCATTACCTATATCCGCCGCAACTATGGCACGCTGATTGGCGAATCCACGGCCGAGCGTATCAAGCATGAAGTGGGCTCGGCGTTCCCCGGGTCGGAAGTCCGCGAGATACAGGTCAAAGGGCGCAATCTTTCCGAGGGTGTACCGCGGACCTTTACGCTCACCTCGAACGAAATCCTGGAGGCCCTGCATGAACCGCTTTCAGGCATTGTGGGCGCCGTTAAAATGGCCCTGGAACAAACACCGCCAGACCTGTGTTCCGATGTAGCCGAACGCGGTATTGTGCTAACCGGTGGTGGCGCACTACTGCGCGACATTGATCGCTTACTGATGGAAGAAACGGGGTTACCTGTCATCATCGCCGAAGATCCACTGACCTGTGTTGCACGTGGCGGCGGCCGACTGCTGGAGATCAGCGATGAACAAGGTACCGACATGTTTTTTCTTGAGTAACACCAGATGAGCGGACAGCGCCCAAATCCACTTGACCTGTCCGGCGATCTCAATAACGGGGCCTGATCAGCCATTAAACAGCAGCAACTCAAAGGCTTTTCACTTAATACCCGCCTGTTACTGAGCGTGGTGGTCTCCATCGGCCTGATGGTAGCCGACCACCGGCTTGGTCAGATGGAAAAAGTCCGTCATGCATTGTCGCTATTTGCATTGCCACTGCAATATGCCGTTGACCTGCCGATCAAAACAGGTGAGTGGGTGGCTGAGTCTTTATCAACACGTCGAAATCTCCTGGCTGAAAACAGCCGCTATAAGCAGGAACATTCGATACTCAAGGCACAACTGCAAAAGTATGCAGCACTCGAAAGTGAAAACTTGCGTCTCAGAGAGTTGCTGGGTTCATCGTTCAAGGTCGGTGACCAGGTCCAGATTGCCGAGATTCTGCGTGTAGAGCTCAATCCCCTGAAACGACAAATCCTGATTAACAAGGGCAGTCAGGATGGTGCATTTATCAAAATGCCCATTGTTGATGCCGATGGTATCGTTGGGCAAATCATCCACGTCAACAAGTTCACCTCGCAAGTCATCCTGATCACGGACCCGGATCATGCAATTCCGGTGCAGGTACTCAGGAACGGTCTACGTACCATCGCGGTTGGCAGTGAAGATGAAGGTTTACTCAACCTGCCGTATGTTGCCGCCAATGCTGATATTAAAATCGGTGATGTACTAATTACCTCCGGTCTCGGCGGGCGCTTTCCTTATGGTTACCCCGTTGCAACGATCAGCGCAATCGAAAAAAGCAATGTGCGCTCGTTTGCCAGTGTGCGGGCCATGCCACTGGCGAAACTGGATCGAATTCGCGAAGTTTTACTGGTATGGGGCAGTGAACAACCAAATAACAAAACTGAACAGGGAGTCGCACAATAATGGGTGAGCGTCGGCATGGTGGTGGCGTCATCCTGCTTACGTTGCTCATAGCGTTTATCCTGACGATCGTACCCCTGCCTGATGGCATCACGGCATACCGGCCAGAATGGGTAGCCTTGGCGCTTTTGTACTGGGCAGTGGCACTCCCGTTCCGGGTCGGAATCGGCATTGCCTGGTTATGTGGATTGCTCCTCGACATCCTCAAGGGTTCTCTGCTGGGTCAACATGCACTGGCCCTTTCGATTATTGTCTGGATCATGCTGCGGTTGCATCTTAGGCTGCGCATGTTTCCACATTGGCAACAAGCCATTGTGGTCATGGTGTTACTGGGTATTTACCAATTCATGCTGCTATGGGTCTACGGCATGACCGGCAAGCCCAGTTCAGGACTGACTTACTGGCTACCTACCCTTAGTGGCACGGCATTGTGGCCGGTCGTGTTTTTAGTTCTTCGTGAAGTAAGGCGTCGTTACAAGGTGAGTTGATGAGACGCAGAGATATACTGCGCAATACCCGGGTAGAAAGCCAGCTTTTCATATTTCGCACCCTGCAGGCAACGTTTATTTGTTTGCTGGCAATTCTAATTATCGTTGCGAGATTGTATACCCTGCAGGTTATTGACTACGAACGTTACGCAACTGAGTCACGTGAGAACCGGATTAAGCTGCTACCTGTACCACCAACGCGCGGATTGATTTATGACCGCAATGGTGTGCTCCTGGCGGGTAATCAACCGTCCTATAGCATTGAACTAACCCCCGAGAGGGTTCCGGATTTAAAACAAACGCTGATGCGTTTGCAGAAGCTGCTTAATCTGACAGATCTGGATATCAAGCGCTTTCACCGCAGCCGGAAACGAAAACAATCGTTTGTGGGTATACCGATTAAACTGAATCTCAGTGATGAAGAGGTTGCACAATTCGCCGTTAATCAACATCGATTTCCGGGTGTATCGATCGTCGCAAATCTTAGCCGTTACTATCCCTTGCGATCACATGCCACACATGCCGTCGGATACGTCGGTCGTATTAACGAAGATGAATTGCAGAATATCGATGCAGTTGATTACCGGGGAACGAATCATATCGGCAAGGTCGGCATAGAAAAGGCCTATGAAGATATTCTGCATGGCTCGGTTGGCAATGAGCAGGTTGAAATCAACGCGCGCGGCCGTATTCTTAGAAAACTCAAGAGTCGGCCAGCCTTACCCGGGAAGAATCTTCATTTAACCATTGACTCCAGAATCCAGGCGATTGCTGAGCAGGCGCTGGGTGACAACCGCGGTGCTATTGTGGCAATTGATCCGCGTGATGGTGGAATTATTGCATTCGTTAGTCAGCCCAGCTTTGATCCAAATTATTTTGTAAATGGCATCGATCCCGACCAGTATGCAGAATTACGTGACGCCAAATCACGACCCTTGTTTAATCGCGCATTAAGCGGCGGATACCCACCTGGTTCCACGATTAAGCCGTTCATAGCTCTAGCGGGTCTTCAATCAAATACCATAACCGCCAGCCAAATCACATTTTGCCCAGGCTACTACACATTGCCGGGCGATGATCACAAATACCGTGACTGGAAAAAAACCGGCCATGGCGAGGTCAATCTCAGAGACGCCATCACAGAATCCTGCGATGTCTATTTTTATGACCTCGCCCGTAGGCTGGGTATAGGGCGTATACACGATGCATTGGCCCAATTCGGATTTGGAGTACGAACAGGTATCGATATTGAAGGAGAACTTTCCGGGCTATTACCGTCAAAACGCTGGAAACGGGCCGCCAAAAATCTGCCCTGGTATCCAGGCGAAACGCTGATTACAGGCATTGGTCAGGGATTTATCCTGACAACACCCCTGCAATTGGCAACTGCTACAGCCATTATCGCCAATAGAGGAAGGCGAATCAGGCCGCATCTGGTCAAGGGTATTGAAGACATACTTTCAAACAAGACCGAGCAACATATTCCAAAGAACGCCGGGCAAGGACCTGATATAGATGAACGCAACTGGGATGAAGTCATAGGCGGCATGGTCGATGTTGTTCATAGCAAGCGTGGCACAGCGCGCCGCATAGGAAGGGGTATTAATTACAAAATTGCAGGTAAAACAGGTACAGCACAGTTGTTCAGTATCAAGCAAGACGAAAAGTATGAGGCAAGCAAGGTTAATGAACAGCTGCGTGACCATGCACTCTTCATCGCCTTCGCGCCGGCTGATAATCCACAAATAGCCATATCCGTGATTGTCGAAAACGGTGGCAGCGGTAGCTCGGTAGCCGCCCCCATTGCCGCTACCGTTATCAAGGCATATTTGAGTGAATACCCTCCTGGGATCAAAATGAAACCTTCCAGATGAGACCCATACTCTCACAATTACATATCGATGGTCCGCTACTGGCAGGACTGACCCTGATCATTGCTATGGGACTTGTTGTTCTATACAGCGCAGGGGGTCAGAACATGGACGTGTTACTCAGGCAAGGTGTTCGCATCGGCATTGGCCTTGCTGTGATGTTTACACTGGCACAGATTTCACCACAAACACTACGCAGCTGGACACCGTGGTTATACGCAATCGGTATAGGTTTATTGATTGCAGTGTTTTTCTATGGTGATGTTGGCAAAGGCGCACAACGTTGGCTCAAGATTGGCGGTATGCGCTTTCAGCCTTCGGAGTTCATGAAGATTGCATTACCATTGATGGTTGCACGCTACCTGGGAGATCGCGGCATACCACCAAGTTGGCCAAACCTGATTGTTGCGGCAACACTGATATTGATACCGATCGCGATGATTTTCATACAGCCTGATCTGGGTACCGCAATCCTGATCGGGGCTTCCGGTCTATTTGTAATATTCCTGGCAGGAATTAGCTGGCGCATATTAGGTGGTCTGACCTTGGCGGGTGCCGCTGCTGCGCCTGTTTTATGGTTTTTTATGTACGATTATCAACGACGCCGCATATTAACACTGCTTGACCCAGAAAGAGATCCGCTAGGGGCCGGCTGGCATATCATTCAGTCCAAGGTTGCGATTGGCTCCGGTGGTTTGTATGGAAAAGGTTGGCTTAACGGAACCCAGTCACAACTGGAATTTCTGCCTGAACGGTCAACAGACTTTATTTTTGCCGTGATTGGCGAGGAATTTGGGTTAATGGGCCTGTTACTGCTGCTTGGATTATACATATATGTCATTGTCCGGGGTCTTCAAATTGCAGCGGGGGGGCAGGATATTTACTCGAGGCTCGTTGCCGGAAGCTTAAGCCTTATATTTTTCATGTATATTTTTGTCAATGCAGCCATGGTGATTGGGTTGATACCGGTTGTTGGCATTCCATTACCATTGATTAGTTATGGTGGCACATCGATTGTGACACTATTGGCAGGATTCGGAATTATTATGTCCGTGCAAACACATCGAAAAATGTTTCGGCATGAGGGCTTCTAGGTGTCTATTTCAACAGGAATAATCCATATGGAAGGGAACAAACACCGCGGACGAACAATGCTTAACACAACATCTGGTTTAATGTTGTTAATCGCATCATTACCCCTGGTAAGTCTGTTGTTTCCCGGTATGGCCACAGCTGATTACAGCACACGCCAGATAACGCAGGAATTTATCGAACGCATGGTTGAGAAACACGGCTTTTCACGCGAAGAACTAACTGAATTATTTGAAAAGGCCACCAAACAAGAACAAATACTGGATTTAATAGCAAGGCCTGCGGAAGCAAAACCATGGTATCAATATCGCCCGATATTTCTCACCAACTCTCGAATAGAAGGCGGTGTTCAATTTTGGCAAGAATACGCCGAAACCCTGGAGAAAGCGGAAGAAATTTATGGTGTGCCGCCTGAGATTATTGTTGCAATAATTGGCGTTGAAACACGTTATGGCGCACATAAGGGGAATTTCACAGTACTTTCTGCGCTTAGCACGCTTGGTTTTGATTACCCGCCCCGTTCAAAATTCTTTTTAAGCGAACTTGAGCAACTACTCATACTAAGTCGTGAGGAGGAAATCAGTGCCAATGAATTTAAAGGTTCATACGCAGGTGCTATGGGTATTCCGCAGTTTATCGCGTCCAGCTACCGTCAATATGCGGTGGATTTCGACGGTGATGGACGTCGTGACCTGATTAATAATGAAATAGATGCTATCGGCAGCGTTGCCAATTACTTCCACGAACATGGTTGGCGTACTGGTGGCGCAATTGCCTCACTAGCAGAGGCAAAAATGCCTTTTGATTATTCGGGTAATAAACTTAAACCAGGCAAGACGATAAAGGCGTATAAAGATCTGGGGCTCATCCCGCAGAATAACATACCGGATAATGCGCTCGCAGCACATATTGCACTTGAGCTTGATGATGGTTACGAGCACTGGTTCGGGTTCCAGAACTTCTATGTAATCACCCGCTACAACCACAGTGCACTATATGCCATGGCCGTATATCAACTAAGTCAGGAGATTAGTTACCGTTACAACCTGGCCACTGAAGATTTTGCTGAATACTAACAACGAAAAACAACCACTGTCTGCTTTTGATTGCACAGGCATTATTGACATGACAACCGGCAATAGCACGATTAACCAAAGAAACACTGCTTATCTTCTGGCTATAGTCGTGGCTACCCTGACACTCAGCGCTTGCGGTACGCTTCGTATCGGTGTTCGCGATATTCTTCAAACACAGGATAGCGCGCCCGATACCCCGGTTGATGTTTCGAATATCCCGGATGCGGTTCCAAAAGTTGAACCTCGATCAAAATATGGCAACCCGAAATCCTATGTTGTTAACGGGCGCCGATACCACACACTGAACTCCAGCAAGGGATTCACGCAACGGGGTATTGCCTCCTGGTACGGAAAAAAATTCCATGGCCGGCGGACATCAAGCGGTGATCGCTACGATATGTACGCCATGACCGCGGCTCATAAGACTTTACCGTTACCTACCTATGTTGAGGTTGAAAACCTCAGAAACGGTAAGCGCGTGATCGTTCGTGTCAATGATCGCGGACCATTTTACGAGAACCGGATAATCG
>BTQO01000079.1:0-6907 GCA_036985915.1 Gammaproteobacteria bacterium
CAGGCCGCTTCTTCCTTGGCCTGGGTAGCTACTGCCTCCTGTTCAGACAAAACAAGCATTGCCTTAAGATCGTCGTTCCAGACCGATAAAAGTAAATCGCCCTTTTTAACCCGATCTCCTTTCTTCACTGGCAAGAATGCAATCTGCCCGCCCGTTGCCGGCGCCAAAAACGAACGCTGGCATGACTTCACAGTGCCCGCGCGTGTATTGGCGACGGTTTTTGCCACACGCCCGCGCTCTACCGTGCTGACCTTAACAGCTACGGGCTCTGGTCGACTGATCCAATACACTACAGCGATCGTAAGTCCGATCACCACGATTATACTGGCCCAGGTTCGTGTGTTCATAACATCCTGCTTGCGCACAAACTGATTGTGAATCCGCCTATACCCTGCATGGAACATGCATGCGCATCATCAGATGCACACTTTTGCTTCATCACCGAGTATGGATACACTATCAGTCATGGCGATACCCCTTTTTTTAATCCCCAGGCAAATGCTGCCGTTTCAGGGTTCAATACTTGCCTAATACTAGGCATTATGTCAGATTGAACCTTGGAATCCATGACTTTCGTCAGTCCATGCAAAGCAGTTTATAAAGGCGCGTGCGACGTCCATCAATCACGGTTCGTTAATCTTTGATCTTAATATAGAGACTATGTTGCTGCTACGCTCACTGGTATTTTACGCAGGTCTATACTTGCTATTGACCGTGTTCACGTTCCTGGTCTTGCTTACCTTTCCGCTTAAAACACCTGCACGGCTGGTGCTGCCCCGTCTTTGGGCTCGCATTGTTATTGCCTGGTTACGGCTGATTTGCGGTCTGGACCACAAGGTTGAATATTCAGGCGCGCTACCCAAACCACCCTATATCATTCTGGCCAAACACCAATCGGCCTGGGAAACCATCGCGCTGCAAACGATATTGCCGCCCTTTGTGTTCGTGACGAAACGTGAACTCAAGTGGATACCAATCTTCGGTTGGGGCCTGGCCATGACGGGCCCCATCTCCATCGACCGTAATGCTGGCCAGAAAGCCCTGGACCAGGTCATTGAACAGGGCCGAGAGCGCTTTGATGAGGGGTTATGCGTACTGG
Source organism: Gammaproteobacteria bacterium (assembly GCA_036985915.1). Taxonomy (GTDB): domain Bacteria; phylum Pseudomonadota; class Gammaproteobacteria; order JAJDYQ01; family JAJDYQ01; genus BTQO01. Next base: position 1,100 of record BTQO01000079.1, read on the forward strand.
TATTTCCAGAGGGCACGCGGGTGCCTGTGGGTACCAAGCGGCGTTATAAACTCGGTGGCGCCACCCTCGCTGCTGCAACCGGTTTACCGATCCTGCCGATTGCGCACAACGCCGGCCTGTTCTGGCCGCGGCGTTCGATTCGGAAGAAACCAGGGATGATCACGATCGAAATCGGTCCACCTATCGAGACTGCCGGTAAAACAGTCAATGAGATCAACGCAGAGGCCGAACGTTGGATAGAAGGCCGTATGAAGGACCTGATACCGGGAGCTATTCAGTAAAAATTACATCATACAAATAATTGCCAAAACGGCTGACGCGTGATCGCCGTCAACACTGTCAAACCAAAAACAACGATTGCAACGATGCCTACAGTGACCTGGCCGCGGGTAGTTGTTAGTTTTTTAAATGCGATATGTGCCAAAACAATATACACAATCAATAAGAAAAACTTCACGGTCAGCCAGTTATCGACAAACGGGTATTGCTGAATAAAGACGGTAAGTGCGATTGCGCTGGCCAGCAATACCGCATCTATCACATGCGGCACAACTCGAACCACCAGGTGATTAAGCAAAGCGGCGCCCCGTATGCGTAAACCCAGCCTCAGAACAAGCAGCGTAATACTCAGAACAACACTGCCAACATGGATGAATTTCAGCGCAAGATAAATTAAGGATATATATCCTTAATTACCAGATTTTTTTCATAGCAAAGTCTTGAATAATTCTGCCGGGTACTTAGTGGCTGGGCGCGATACATCGTCACATTATCAGCCCTTTTGAAAGTTCTGCAATTCGATCAATTCCGGCATGCTTGCAGTCCCACAACCTATATTGGCATCGAATCCAGTTTATCCCGCATGTATTGCCTATTAGGTAGTGCACCGATGCCCCATAGTGGTGCAAATCATGTCACAACATCCATAAGGATACCTTGATATTCGCAAAATTAAGGGCCTGTTGCGCATCAGTTGATCCTAATCAATGGAATTTTCACGAAATCCACTAATCTACGTCATGCAACTTATACACCAGTCGATGGAATCTGTGGAATTCGATGAAGACCTGATCAGGCGCTATGACGTGCCGGGGCCGCGCTATACCTCATACCCGACGGCTGCACAGTTCAGCGAGCGTTTCGGTGCACGTCAGTATATCAACACGGTCAACGACAGCAACGAAGACTTCATTCCCAAACCGTTATCACTGTATTTCCATATACCGTTTTGCAGTACGGTTTGTTATTACTGTGCCTGCAACAAGGTGGTGACCAAGAATCGCAAACATGCGGAAACCTACCTGGACCACCTGAAATCTGAAATCAAGCAACAGGGCAAATTGATGGCAAGGGATCGCAAGGTTGATCAGCTTCATTGGGGTGGCGGCACGCCGACTTTTCTAAACCACGACCAAATAGCCGATCTCATGGAAGAAACACGAAAGTATTTCACCTTACGCAATGACGATCGTGGTGAATATTCTGTCGAAATAGATCCACGTGAGGCAAACAAACAGACCATTGCACTGTTACGTGAACTGGGGTTCAACCGGATGAGCGTCGGGGTGCAGGATTTCGACCCCAAAGTACAAAAAGCGGTTAACCGTATTCAATCAGAAGAACAAACTTCTGAAATTATGGATGCTGCACGCAAAGAAGGCTTCAAATCCATCAGCATTGATCTGATTTACGGCCTGCCCCACCAAACCGTGGAAAGTTTTTCACTAACACTTGATAAGATCATCAAAATACAACCTGATCGCCTATCAGTGTTCAATTATGCGCATATGCCGCATCGCTTCAAGACACAAAAACAAATCAATGAAGCGGATCTGCCATCCGCACCTGATAAACTCAAAATACTTAAACAAACCATTACACAACTAACTGATGCCGGCTACGTCTACATCGGCATGGATCATTTTTCCAAACCGGATGATGAACTCGCCAGGGCTCAAAAGGCCTATACGCTGTCTAGAAATTTCCAGGGCTATTCAACACATGCCGACTGCGACCTGATCGGACTGGGTGCCACCGCGATCAGCAAGGTGCGTGATACCTATAGTCAAAATGTGCATGATCTTGAGTCCTATTATCGAAAGATCGAACACGACGGCATTGCAATTGAACGGGGTATTGCACTGAACGATGATGACATTTTACGCCGCGAGGTCATTCACCAACTGATTTGTCACTTTGAACTTGATATTGAGGATATTGAATACGGCTACCGCGTCAGCTTCCGCGATTATTTTGCCAGGGAGCTCAAACAACTGGAGGAGATGGAACGCGATGGCCTGGTCTTTATTGATGACAAGATCATTAGAATATTGCCCAAGGGGCGTCTATTAGTACGTAACATCTGCATGGTCTTTGACCGTTATACAAAACCCGGAACAGGTGCGGCATCGTTTTCAAAAACTATTTGACTACATTTAAAAGAATCACTAAATGTTTACTTCCTGCCTATCAACTCAATAGGATAACCATCGGGATCTTTAACAAAGGAAATGATTGTAGTGCCTGCATTCATCGGGCCTGCTTTACGTAGTATCTCGCCACCACGGTTTTTTATCCCATCAGTGGCTTCATAAACATCATCAACCTCGATAGCGATGTGGCCATAAGCATTGCCCATTTCATACGTATCGGTACCCCAATTGTATGTAAGCTCGATCACGGTATGATCCGATTCATCGCCATAACCAATAAATGCCAGGGTAAATTTTCCATCCGGGTAATCTTTTTTGTGCAATAACTTCATGCCTAACACTTCAGTGTAAAATTTGATTGAGCGATCCAGATCGCCTACTCGTAACATGGTATGAAGAATGCGCATGGTTTTCCTCCGGCAGTACCGTCGTTATTTATTCTGAGTTTCCCTAAGCTAAAATCTGGATAAATATGAGCTTTCTGGCAAGGAGCACGATGGCGATAAGAATAATGACACCCAGAATCTTCTCCATCACATGATGTGGGAATTTCCTAGACCCCAAAAATGATCCCAAGATTCCGCCAACCAGAACGGCTATTATAAGGGAAAGATAATGTATTATATCAATCGAATTGTATTGCAACCGCGCAACCAGCCCGGAAAATGAATTTAACCAAATAAAAATTGCACCGCAGGCTGCGGCCTCTTTTACTGTACCCAATCCGAGCACTATGATCAGCGGTACCAGGTAAATACCGCCACCAATACCAACAATACCTGCCACCAAGCCGAGTATTGATCCGGAAATCACTGAAAGAATATTTTTTCCAGTGGTCCCTATGCTGAGTTTAATGGCCGTATCGCTCCAGAAATAAATACGCACGGCAACAAAAATCAAGGATATCAGTAGTACCCAGTAGAACAGTTCCTTGGGTACATCAAGGGTACCGCCCACATACGCCATTGGTATTGAAGAGATCAGAAATGGCAATATGAGCCTTATTTTTGCGTGCTTGTTCCTGATAAATTGATAACTGCCAACTGATGTAACGATTATATTCAATGTAAGCGATAGCAAAGGAATTGCCAAAACATTAAATCCCAGGATTGCCATCAAGGCAGTATATGAACTGCCTCCACCAAGACCCACTGAAGAATATACAAAAGCGATTATAAAAAATAATCCGGCAATGAAAAAAGGGGAAGTTATTAATTCAGCCATAAGAATTCATTAGTAATTAATCACTTTTGAGCACGATAATGCTTGCTAGCCCTTCAAGCCAAAGGCGTCTTAAGTCAGGTAATATAGGTTTTCCATACGCTTGATCAAGGTGACACTGAAAATCAGGCGATATTATCATCATGGCACACTTGCTTGACCAAGGGCTGTTAATATAATAAACCCTGCTCATCACAGGTGTTTCATGGCCGCACATCAATAGTTTCAATCCACCACTGAGGAATGACCATCATGTATCGATACTGCAACAATCAGCACGGACAATCACTCAAGCGGCTGGATACGATCTATATTGGCTATGATCCGCGCGAACACCGCGCTGTTGAGGTCCTGATCGATTCAATCGAGCGGCATGCATCAAGCCCTCTGAATATTGTCACCATCAATCAGGTTGCCTTGCGAAAAATCGGTCTGTACCGGCGGGCACCGCACATCGATTCCACCTGCTGGGCCAATGAACCCGGCGGCGATATGCTGGACGCATTCGATGGCAGACCGCTTTCAACCGAGTTCAGTTTTTCCCGTTTCCTGGTACCGTTTCTGAACCAGTATGAAGGCTTTGCACTGTTCATGGATTGCGACATGTATTTTCGCGCCGACCCGTGCAAGGTGTTCGATGAGTTTGCAGATCCTGGCGGCCCGGCCATTCGGTGCGTCAAACACCACTATGAACATGGTGGAAATATCGAACGGAAACTGTATGGTTGTCCGCAAACCTATTACAGCAGAAAAAACTGGTCCAGCGTCGTACTCTGGAACTGTGGCCACCCTGCCAATCAAAGCCTTACCGTCGACGACGTCAACACCAAACAGGGCACCTGGCTGCACAATTTCTCATGGCTGAACGATGCTGATATAGGCGATCTGCCGGAAGCATGGAACTGGCTGGATGGGCACTCTGACCCGTCCATTGAGCCCATCAATGTACACTTCACCACCGGTGGCCCCTGGTTTAGCAAAGAAGCCGGTTTTGGGTTTGACTGCTGGAAGCCACTCCGCCCGGGCAAGGATGAAGACTATGCAAAGGAGTGGCTGGAACTATCGAACAAGATAGGCCAAGCGCACCAGAATACCCCTGCGTAATCATTTACGTGCTCAAGGTGGCGAATCAGGAGTAACAGCAGCCCGCTTTTCTCTGACGATTATTGAGCGCACCGGATATCCACACGGCGTTCAATTTTCATAAGCCACGGCCTGTCAAGGTGCTGCGGCGCCTGCCCCCAGGTTATCCACAGCTCTACTCAAGGTTTGGCGCCCAAACACAACATATTGTGCTTGACTTACCCCCATGGTGCTATATATTGTGGGGATCAGGATATCGTTAAAGTTGTTTATCGACACAGTTCGATAACTTCTTGCTGGGGATGGAAAAAACGCTATCCGAGGCGGTTGACAAATGGCCCGGGAATGGCCTGGTCATGCAGCTTGGGGGCCTACCCGGGTGCACTGCATGATCCAATAATAAGCAATTGATTAAGAGGGAGCAGGACAGCAATTATGAGCATCGTCGAAGCCGGTACGGAATCCAGGATCAACGAACACGCAACACCGGAAATCACCTACCAGCCCACATCGCTGGATATCTGGGACAAGAAATACCGGCTTAAGACCAAAGACAGTCAGATCATCGACCGGACCATGGACGAAACCTGGCAGCGCGTTGCCAAGGCACTGTCAGAGGTCGAACAAGGCGAAGAAAAGCAAAAGTACTGGTTCGAACGGTTCCTGTGGGCACTGCGTCATGGCGCAATCCCGGCAGGCCGCATCACCTCCAATGCCGGTGCCCTGGAACACAAGCCGGCCACGTCAACCATTAACTGCACGGTCTCAGGCGCTGTGCGTGACTCAATGGATGACATCCTGGCTAAGGTACACGAAGCCGGCCTGACCCTGAAAGCAGGCTGCGTTGCACCAGGAACACTGGTGTATACAGAGCAGGGGCTTGTTACTGCTGACCGTGCGGTGCAGGAAAAACACGAGCAGATCCTGTGTTATGACCGCTCGCAAAAGCAGTTTGAACTACGGTGCATCGAACAACATCTGACCACGCGGGTGACACGCGAGGAAAATATCGAAATCGTCTCCAACGGCGTTTCTCTCAAGACTTCGGTAAAACACCCGGCTCTGGTCTGCC
>BTQO01000080.1:0-6815 GCA_036985915.1 Gammaproteobacteria bacterium
GGTGGGCGGCACACCCGCGGTGATGAAATATCTATTGGAAGAAGGCCTGATCAAAGGCGATTGCCTGACCGTAACGGGTAAGACCATGGCCGAGAATCTGGCGGATGTGCCCGGCCTGAAATCCGGCCAGAGCGTCATCAAGCCGATTAACAAGCCAATCAAGGAAACCGGTCATATCCAGATCTTGCGCGGCAACCTTGCACCGGGCGGATCCGTGGCCAAGATCACCGGCAAGGAAGGGTTGCGTTTCGAGGGACCGGCCCGGGTGTTTGATTCCGAGGAGGCCATGCTCGAAGCGTTGGAACAGGACCTGATTCACAAAGGCGAGGTGATTGTCATCCGTTATGAAGGACCGAAAGGCGGGCCGGGCATGCCCGAGATGCTGACACCGACTTCGGCCATCATAGGTGCCGGGCTGGGCGGCGATGTCGCACTACTGACCGACGGGCGGTTTTCCGGAGGATCGCACGGTTTTATTATCGGCCACATTGTGCCGGAAGCCCAGGAAGGCGGACCGATCGCATTGTTGCGCGACGGCGATACGGTGATTATTACCGTGCAACACCATACGATCATGGTGGATGTTACAGAACAAGAAATGGCGCGTCGGCGCGTGGAATGGAACATGCCGCCCTACAAGGCGAAACGCGGAACGCTGTATAAATACATCAAGAACGTTAAAGATGCTTCAGAAGGCTGTGTAACCGATGAGTAGGGTAACTCAGTCGATTGTATCTGTATTGCTATCTTTTATTTCCGAATACGCAACCGTCAGGACAGGGCAGTAAAGGACCAAGCCTATGCGTAATGCTGCAATCTTTATTGGTCTTTTATCTCTGATCGTCGGTGGTTCAGTCTGGATTTATCAAGATTATAATGAGCCTGAAGGGTCTATTTCTAGCGTAGAAATCTCCAATCAGAATCTTTCTGAGACGGAAAATGCAGATACGGAAAATCTTGTGTTTGATATCACCGCACACAGTGTTGAGGAATTGCGCGCAATCCTGAGGCGCGCAGAAAAACTGGTTGACGCACCCCAGCCATCGATCATTCCGCCAAGGATCGCGCTTGTTTTACATGGCCCGGAGGTGACCTATTTTGATATCAGGAATTATGATCAATACAAAGATGTGGTTGACCTTGCTGCAAGACTTGATGCGTTCAATCTCATCGATGTGAAAATGTGTCTTACCATGATGGGTGCGGCGGGCATGAAGCCGGAAGATGTGCCCGCATTTATCGAACTGGTACCTTATGGACCTGATGAGGTAGAACGACTGAAAGATGAAGGTTATGTATCTATCTAGACAATAGAAACAAAAAACAATGAATTAGTCTATTGCCGCTGATGTATCGTTAACGGCTATTATGTAGCAGCGCGTTCCTGATAGGTCGCTTCCAGCGCTTCACGCATCGCCGGATTTGTCTGGCAGGCTTTTTCGAAATCGTTGCGTTTTAATTCGTATAACGCACAGGGTGTTACTGCCCGGCATGAGGCATTGCGTCGTTCCCCATGCAATAAGGCCATTTCGCCAAAGAAGTCCCCAGCCAGTAAAGTGGCAAGATCCTGTTCTTCTCCATTATGCTCCCTGACGACACGGACCACGCCGCGGGCAATGAGAAACAGAGAATCACCGATATCTCCTTGCCGGATAATCAGGTTGCTGGCAGGAATTGTCCTAGGCTTTAACAAGGCGGCGATGATTTCAAATTCGTGTGGCGGGGTGTCGGCGAAGAATGGCACCTTGCGTAGCAACTCGGAAGGGTCCACTTTGAGAGCAGATGCCGCATGACCGCGCAAGGTGCGTATTTCATGGGTGTAAGCTTCGACCATCTTTTCTGCAACACCGGAGGGTATTGTGCCTGCCCGCGCTTCTTCTTCGATTGCTTCGCGCTCTGCATGTAGTGCCAGCCGTCGTGCCAGGCGTTCTTGCATGACGCTGACAAATTCCGGGAATTGCTCAGCTGTTGCATCGATTAAATTCCGCGATGACTGACGCCAATGTGCATAAACTTTCCGAATCTCTTCAACGATATCGGTGCGGGAAGTTTCGCTGCTGGCGATGTTGTTAAGTTCCTGCAAAATAGTGTCACTACCCTGGTGTCTGCCCCAGGCTTCTTCATAATCACGCGCGGTTCTGGCGAGTTGTAAGCGTTCAGGCAAACCGGTGAATCCAAGCAATACGTCGCGCACCTTTGCCAGCTTTTCAAGTACGGTATTTCCAAGCGGTGGATGCAATGTAAAGTGAGGCAGTCTGCCGTCATGGCGCATGCCGTCGGACTGAATATCAATGGAATGGTCCAGGTCACGGTAGGCGCGCTCGGACAGGTGTCCTTTGCCATACATCTGGTAATAAAGCGTCTTCTCAGCTGCAAAACAGCGCAGCATGATCAAACGCCGTTCCTGCTCTTCATCGAGTTCTTTCTTCCTGAGTTGACTGAGCTCCCGTTCGAGTTCGAGCATTTGCTGCTGGTAGTATTTTTCAAGCGTACCCGCAATGCGTGCCGAGAAAAGACCACCTGCCTGTAGTTCCGGTATGCGTCCGAGTGCGCGTTTTTTCGCATCCATCAGTCCTTCGGAACGAGCCAGGCGATCCGACAGAGGTGGTTTGTTCAGACCGAGTTTGCGAACCAAACCCTCGATGGTCAATCCCTGGAAAATAAGCGTGAATAAAACAGCGCCGGCGACCAGGGTGACGAATACATCCGAATATGGAAATTCAGGCAAGCTAAGCACGATGGCCAGCGCGATGGCGCCACGTAAACCGCCCCAGTACATGACATGCTGATAGTTACGTTCGATGGGTTTTGAATTCGGTAACTTACCGAGTATGGGCACCACGCTATATACAACACAGGCTCGGGAAATGAGCATGGCAATCACGACGATAGTCAAAAGCCAGATGTTATCGACCAGCGCGCCGAGTTCCATGCGCATACCAACCAGGAGAAAGATCAGCGCATTCGCAACATAGGCCAGGTATTCCCAGAAATGGTGCAGGTAACCGGCAACGGAGGGTGAAATCTTGGCGCGTCCCCGGCCACCCATCGTGACACCGGCCGCGACGACGGCCATCACACCGCTGACATGAAACATCTCTTCGGCAATCAGAAATGAAAAATAGGCAAGGATGGTGGTCAGGGAAATCTCAATGGCAGGGTCACTTTCCACGAGTCCCAGCAACCACCCGGTAATGTAGGCCAACAACCAGCCGACTAACACGCCACCAAAGAAGACCACGAAAAACTCCAGGATGCCATCGGCGGCCTCGCCCCAGGTAACGGTGCCCGCTAACACCACGCCAACCAGGATTTTCGATACTACCAATGACGTGGCATCATTAAACAGGCTTTCACCTTCTACCAGAACCGTCAATCGTTTCGGTGCCCCCAGTTGCTTGAAAATGGAAATCACCGCAACCGGATCGGTAGCCGACAGAATTGCACCCAGTAGCAATGCGGCGGTTAAGGGTATGGCTAAGCCGGTCAGTAACCAGACAAGTAGACCGATAAGCGCAGTTGAAAACAGTAGCCCGGGTATAGCCAGTGCCAGTACCGGTAGCAGGTTATCCCGTAATTGCCGGGCATCAAGATTAAATGCGGATTCAAAGATCAGGGTTGGAAGAAACACGAACAGGATAACTTCCGGAGATATATGGTAATCAGCAATCAACTGCAAAAATGGCAGGCCGTAGGTGCTGAAGTGGGTAATCAGGATACCGACCAGTACCAACAGAACTGTAAAGGGTATCCGCAAAATTTTTGAAATCGCCAGTGTGGCTGCAGCAATCAGCAGTAATCCCGTAAAGACACCGACCAGATCAGCGGTCTGAGTAATGCTTTCCATTATTCCCCTTAAGTGTTTTTAGACATTATGCACCCTACTAAATCGCAAACGTGTAAATTCTGGCGATGAATCACTCTATGTATTTCGTCTATTGTGGCAGAATAACAGGATAAGAATCATGTTAAGGGCCAATACTTAAGTGGAACAATCTGATTTTGTTGCCTGGTTTCGCCAGTCCTCCCCCTATATCAATGCACACCGGGGTCGAACGTTCGTGCTTATGCTTTCGGGAGAGGCCGTTGAAGCACCTGCTTTCCCTTCCCTTGTGCACGACATTGCGCTGTTGTCGAGCCTTGGCGCACGCCTGGTAGTCGTGTTTGGTGTTCGACCGCAAGTTGAGGCCTGTCTTATGGAGAAGGGCAGGGCATCCACGTATGAATCTGCATTGAGAATTACCGATCTGCTGGCGCTTGATTGCGTTAAGCGAAGTGCAGGCAGTGTCCGTGTTGAGATCGAAGCCCTCTTATCCATGGGTTTGGCCAATTCACCCATGGCCGGGGTACGTATTCGTACCGCTGGTGGCAACCTTGTCATGGCCCGTCCCTTAGGTGTCTCGGATGGCGTCGATTATCTGCATACCGGCATTGTTCGGCGGGTGGACGTGGAAGGGATTACGAGTCATTTGAATGATGGCGCCATTGTGATACTGCCGCCGATTGGGTATTCACCCACGGGTGAAGTCTTCAACCTCAGTGCCGAAGATGTAGCGACTGCCGCAGCAGTCGCCTTGAGTGCGGACAAGCTGATTTTTCTTCATGAAGGCAGTGGTCTGCGCGATAGCCGCCGGCAGTTGATTAGGCAAATAACCAGTAGCGAGGTTGAAGAAACGTTAAAGCGCAGACGGCGTATGCCGGCAGTGTTACGCAGGCACCTGGCTGCCGCGGTGCATGCCACACATTATGGTGTTGAACGCGTGCATTTGATCAGTTGGAAACCGGATGGCGCCCTGCTAAGGGAATTATTCACGCGCGATGGCGCCGGTACGTTGGTGACATCCGAGCCATTCGAGAAGATCAGAAAAGCGGCTATCGAAGATGTTGCCGGCTTGCTCGAGTTGATCGAACCACTTGAGCAGCAGGGGCTTTTGGTCAAGCGATCCCGTGAGCGGCTCGAACTGGAGATCGGTCATTTCATGGTTATCGAGAAAGACGGTGCAGTGATCGGTTCTGCCGCGTTGTACCCGTTCGAAAAAGAGCACATGGCCGAGATCGCTTGTCTTACGGTCCACCTGGATTACCGTGGCCAGGGGCTGGGTGCCCGTCTACTTGAAGCCACAACCGACCAGGCACGTGGTATGGGCTTAAAACGCGTCTTCGTGCTGAGCACCCAAGGTGCACACTGGTTCCGCGAGCAAGGCTTCGAATCAACCGACATTCGTGCCTTACCGGTCAAGCGCCGGGCCTTGTATAATTACCAGAGAAACTCTAAGGTTTTTGTCAAAATTCTCTGACGGCTTGGTAGGCTTGGTATGTAAGTAGTCGCTTATAGTCTAATGTCCCAATAACCCGAACGTTTGCTTGCAATCCCGTCTGAACGCGCTACTGTAGTGGTGGCAATCCGTTGTCCAGCAATAAAGGTGGCACCACCCACGCCCGATCATCAACGAGCGTCATACAGGTAGTATAAATGTATGTAAATCAAAGGGTTGGTGTGGTGTGATCAGGGCCTGGGGACGGGTAACATGGCCAACAATAATCACACCCTTTTAGGGTGGCCAAAATCAGGCGTTACCTAGGATCGTCCGTACGCCCGAAACGTCAACGGCCAGGGTTTTATGCCTTCCCTTGGCAACACCTTGACGGACGAACCGGTTAAGCGTCCTATCCTCCAGATCATTGGGCGGGCTTTATGTCCGCCCCATTTTTTTAAGCCGTTCATGGTGTCAAGGGGTACTGCGCCGTTGGTTTTTTGCGTATCCTTAAGCGTCTTAGGCGACAATAACTAGAACAGCACCAGGTATGGGGGCATGAGAATAAAATTTTGTGGCGTGCGTGGGTCCATTGCCTCACCCGGACCGGATACCATCAAGTACGGTGGGAATACCTCCTGCGTGTACATGAGCATGAATGATGGACGTCAAATTATTCTGGATGCAGGTACCGGTATCCGCAAGCTTGGTTATGATTTATATAATTCTGATGGCACGTTATATATTCTGTTATCCCATTTTCACTGGGACCATATACAGGGATTCCCGTTTTTTCTGCCCAATTACGAAAAAGGCCGGAAAATTCGTGTTTTTCCGTGTGAAACACGCAAGAATTCATATATTTATACACTGCTCGACCAGATGGATGGCGCAAGTTTTCCGGTTCATTCCGACGATTTGCCCAGCAAGATGGATTGCTTGGGCGCGGACATTGTCGATGTAACCGAGCGTGAAGGTTGGAAGATTTCGGCCAAGCCATTGAATCACCCGGGTGGTGGCTGGGCATTCCGTATCGAAGAAGATGGTGTCAGCATGGCCTATGTGACGGATAACGAGCTGGACCCGCCTGGCAAACCGCAAACCAGCTATGACGAGTGGGTTGAGTTTTTAGATGGTGTCGATGTGCTCATTCACGATGCACAATATGTTGAGGCGGATATGCCGCATAAACATGGTTGGGGCCATTCCCTGGTGTCCCAGGTGCAACAACTGGCTGTCGATGCCAACGCGCAAAGTCTGGTCTTGTATCATCATGATCCTGACAGAATTGACAGCGAGCTTGACCAGATCGGCCAGGAAGTTCATGATTTTTTGAAAGCTAACGGTTCGCAGGGTAAAAGTTTCTGCGCGATGGAAGGCTTGGTTCTGGATGTCAAGAAGAACGGTGATTCAGGCGGCAGTATTATCGAATCCGTTTAGGGAAACTCTGATTTATTCCGAGTTTCCGCGGTACAAGGGGGTACCGTCAAAATCGATCCCCGCAGGGGATTGATTTTGTTAAGAAAACGGAAACTTGTGTTTGTTTTCTGTGCACTGATA
>BTQO01000081.1:0-6702 GCA_036985915.1 Gammaproteobacteria bacterium
GGCACATGTCATGACCGCGATATTCTGCGTTACAACCCGCACGCCCTGATAGAAGGCATGATAATCGCCGGCTATGCCATGGGCGCTACGGTTGGATACAACTACATGCGCGGCGAGTTTCATCATGAGCCCTTTGAACGGTTCGAGGGTGCCTTGGCAGAAGCCCGTGCTGCCGGATACCTCGGAAAGAATATTCTCGGTTCCGGGTTTGACTTTGCGCTACATAGCCATTTGGGCGCCGGTGCCTATATCTGCGGCGAAGAAACCGCACTGATGGAGTCACTGGAAGGTAAAAAGGGGCAACCGCGGTTTAAACCGCCGTTTCCAGCAAATTTTGGTTTGTATGGACGCCCAACCACGATTAACAACACCGAAACCCTGGCTTCAGTACCGTCCATCATCCGCAATGGCGGCGAATGGTTTTTAAACCTAGGCAAACCAAACAATGGTGGTGTGAAGATATTTTCAGTTTCCGGGCATGTTGAGCAGCCAGGCAATTTTGAGGTTCGTCTTGGCACGCCCTTTACGGACTTATTGGCAATGGCTGGCGGAGTCTGGAAGGGGCGAACACTAAAGGCGGTTATCCCGGGTGGATCATCCATGCCGGTGTTGCCCGCAGATATCATTTTACAGTGCACCATGGATTACGACTCGCTCCAGGGCATAGGCTCAGGTCTTGGTTCCGGCGGTTTGATCGTGATGGATGAAGCAACTGATATGGTCAAAGCATTGGCGCGCCTTTCACGTTTTTATTTTGCGGAATCCTGCGGTCAGTGCACACCTTGCCGTGAGGGTTCAGGCTGGTTGTACCGCATGATTAAAAGAATCGTTGATGGACAAGGAAGACCTGAAGACATCGAAATGCTGGAACGTACAGCTGGGCAAATTGAGGGCCATACCATCTGCGCGTTCGGTGAAGCAACTGCCTGGCCAGTGCAAAGTTTCATTAAGCATTACAGGCATGAGTTTGAGTATTACATTGAGCACAAACGTTCAATGCTGGAATCAACCGAGGAAGCAGCATGACCGGCAAGACAGCAAACGCTGAGGAACTGGTCACAATTGAGATTGACGGTCGCAAGATTCAGGCTGTAAAGAACTCAATGGTGATTCAGGCGGCAGATGAAGCTGGTATCTACATTCCCCGCTTTTGTTACCACGACAAGCTTTCGGTTGCTGCAAACTGCCGTATGTGTCTCGTTGAGGTGGATAAGGCACCGAAACCCATGCCAGCGTGCGCAACACCGGTTATGGATGGCATGAAGGTATTTACCAAATCAGAGAAAGCCAAAAACTCACAGCGCGGTGTAATGGAGTTCCTGTTAATTAATCATCCACTGGACTGCCCGATTTGTGATCAGGGCGGAGAGTGTGAATTGCAAGATCTGGCTTTGGGTTTTGGCAGGGATGTTTCGCGATTTACGGAACGTAAACGCGTGGTTGTTGACAAGGATATTGGCCCATTGATCGCAACTGAAATGACACGCTGCATTCATTGCACACGTTGCATCCGATTTGGTGAGGAAATTGCAGGTGTGCGTGAACTGGGTGCAACCGGGCGTGGCGAGAAAATGGAAATTGGTACTTATATTGCCAAGACCGTTGTGTCCGAGATGTCGGGTAACGTTATTGATCTTTGCCCGGTGGGTGCATTAACAGCCAAACCTTCACGATTTGCTGCACGTGCCTGGGAACTAACCCGTTGTGCCCAGGTTTCACCACACGATTGTGCGGGGTCGAATATTTATTTGCACACCTTGCGATCCAGTGTAATACGCGCAGTCCCGCGTAACAACGAAGCCATTAACGAAGCGTGGCTATCTGATCGGGATCGATTCAGTTATGAAGGCATAGAGCATCCGGATCGATTGTTGAATCCGATGATCAAACGAAATGGTGAGTGGGAAACAGTAGAATGGGATGATGCATTTCATTATGTAGCCAAGGCATTGAAAGATAACCAGATGCAATATGGTAATGATCATCTGGGCGCATGGGTGTCGCCTTCGGTAACGATTGAGGAAGGCTATTTGTTGCAGAAGCTGATTCGAGAATTGGGAAGTAACAATATTGACCACCGATTGCGACAGTCTGATTTCCGCGATCAGACAGAAGCACCGGTATATCCCTGGCTGGGGCAATCGATTGCTGCGCTTGAAACAATCGATGCCGCGCTATTGATTGGGTCCAACGTACGCAAGGAACAGCCGATCATTGCCCATCGTCTACGCAAATCTGCACTCAATGGTGCGAGTATTTCATCGATTGGGCCTCGTAAGTTCGCATTTAATTTCCCGCTGGCCGAAAATATTGCGGGAAATCCAGTCGCTATGGTAAGCGCGTTATCGCGTATCGCTGGCACACTGGCAAATGGTAACCCACCTGCGGTACTCAGCAAGATTCTTGCTGGTATTGAGCCTGACGACAAGACGAAACGTATTGCGCAGCAATTAGTGAATGCAAAAAATGCATCGATTCTGATCGGTAATATCGCACACGCACATCCTGATTTCTCAACACTTAGGTCACTGGCGATATATATTGCCGAGCAGACGAACGCAAGCTTTGGATACCTGACTGATGGTGCTAATTCTACCGGCGCATGGCTTGCCGGTGTTTTGCCTCATCGTGCGGCTGGAGCAAAAGCTGCCAACAAGGCCGGTATGTCCTATGCAGACATGGTTGCTCAGCCTCGTAAGGCAATGGTACTGGTGAATGTAGAACCTTCCTTTGATTGTCTTGATGGCGACGTAGCAACAGATGCTATTAGTGAAGCGCAAACAGTCATTGTTCTATCATGCTATGCGGATGAGCGTACACGCACGTATGCTGATGTGATGTTGCCTATTGCTCCGTTCGGAGAAAACGAAGGCACATACATTAACTGCGAAGGTAAGGCACAAGCGTTTACAGCCGCAACCAAATTGCATGGCGAAGCAAGACCTGGTTGGAAAGTGTTACGTATGCTGGGTTCAAGATTTGGACTTGACGGGTTTGGATATGAATCCCTGGGTAATGTGACACAGGCGTTTAATGATGAGTGTGGCGAAATCAAAGGCAATAACCAAACATCATTAACTGCGGTTGAGGCTTCAACAGATCAGCCGGAAACAGGCCTGTTTCGCGTAGGCGATATTCCAATTTATGCCGTGGATAGCCTGGTGCGACGCGCTGCCGCGTTGCAACAAACACCCGATGCCAGGGGTGCCGTTGTTGTGATGCATCCCATACTTGCAAAAGCACATCAACTGGAGACAGGCGCCACCGTAACGATTAGCCAAAATGGCAAGTCGGTAACATTACCATTTGAAGTCGACGACAGTATTCCAAATGACTGTGTGTGGATATCTGCCGGGCTACCGGACAGTTGCCGCCTGGGTTCTCCATTCGGTGAAGTAGAAATCGTCACTGGATCAGCAGGGTGATGCGGACATGATAGAAACGCTGACCGCATTTTGGGGCTGGTTTCCCTCCGATCTTCAGGCGCTGATCATTATCATTGGCAAGATCGTATTAATTCTCGTGCCACTGATGCTGAGCGTTGCATACTTGACATTAGCTGAAAGAAAAATCATTGGCTATATGCAAGTACGTATTGGTCCAAATCGTGTAGGACCAAGGGGTTTATCCCAGCCAATTGCTGATGGCTTGAAGCTTTTTTTTAAAGAGATCATCATTCCGCGCAATGCCAATCGTTATTTGTTCCTGACTGCACCAGTGTTATCGATTATTCCTGCTTTGGCAGCATGGGCTGTGGTGCCTTTTGATGCAGAATTAGTACTGGCTGATGTAAATGCAGGTCTGCTGTATGTACTCGCACTGACTTCTTTAGGTGTATACGGGGTTATTGTTGCTGGCTGGGCATCCAATTCACGCTATGCTTTCCTGGGCGCCATGCGCTCAGCGGCACAGATCGTTGCCTATGAAATTGCCATGGGTTTTGCATTGGTTGGCGTGCTGATGTTATCCGGTAGCCTGAATTTGCGTGAGATTGTATTGGCGCAACAAGGAAATTTAGGACTCATCAACTGGTTCTGGTTACCGTTATTGCCCTTGTTCCTGATTTATTTCATCTCAGGCGTTGCCGAAACCAACCGTGCGCCGTTTGATGTAGCTGAAGGTGAGTCAGAGATCGTTGCCGGTTTCCATGTTGAATACTCAGGAATGGCGTTTGCTGTTTTCTTCCTCGCGGAGTACGCCAATATAATTCTGATAGCCATGCTTGCTAGTTTGATGTTCCTTGGTGGTTGGTTATCGCCAGTGGAAGGCACATTCCTGCAACAATATGTTGAATGGATTCCCGGCATGGGCTGGCTACTGGTTAAGGTCGCATTCTTCTTGCTGCTGTTTCTTTGGTTCAGGGCAACATTTCCACGTTACCGATATGATCAGATTATGCGCCTTGGCTGGAAAATATTTATTCCGATAACCATTGTTTGGTTGTTTTTCGTAGGTTTTATGATATGGGGCGGCTGGGGTCCGTGGTTTATCTGATTGCAGAAAAATTATGAACACGATCGCAAACTATATAAGAAGCCTGTTTCTACTTGAGCTGTTCAAGGGTCTGTCGTTGACAGGCCGATTTCTTTTTAGTCGCAAGTTTACAGTTCAGTATCCGGAAGAACGTGCGCCACAATCGCCTCGTTTCCGTGGGCTACATGCATTAAGGCGCTATCCGAATGGTGAAGAGCGATGTATCGCATGCAAGCTTTGCGAAGCCGTATGCCCGGCATTGGCGATTACGATCGAGTCTGATCAACGAGATGATGGCACACGACGAACAACGCGCTACGATATTGATTTGTTCAAGTGTATTTTCTGTGGATTCTGCGAAGAAGCATGTCCGGTAGACTCAATAGTGGAAACTCGAATCTATGAGTACCATTTCGAAAACAGGGGCGAGCAGATTATGACAAAACAGAAGTTGCTCGAAATTGGAGATAAGTACGAAGGGCAGTTGGCCAAGGATCGTTCAGCTGATGCCATGTATCGATAGAAGATAGCTTAATAATCATGTCATTTGAGAAATTAATCTTTTATATCTTTGCTGTCATTTTGGTGTTGGCGGCGTTGCGTGTGATTACATCGCGTAATCCGGTGCAGGCCGCTTTATATTTGGTCTTGTGCTTTTTTACAAGTTCTGGCCTGTGGCTTTTACTGGAAGCAGAATTTCTCGCTATTACACTTGTGCTTGTTTACGTTGGCGCTGTGATGGTGTTGTTTTTATTCGTGGTCATGATGCTGGATATAAACATTGTCAGATTACGCGAAGGTTTTATTCGTTATTTACCAGTGGGTATCGCAATAGGGCTGGTAGTGCTGATAGAAATTATTCTAGTGCTCGGCCCTGAAAACTTCGGACTTTCACAGTTTGCGGCACCGGCCAGACATGCGGCTGATTACAGTAATACACGGGAATTGGGTAATTTGTTGTACACCGTGTATGTCTATCCTTTCGAAATTGCTGCCGCTATTTTATTGGTTGCAATTATTGCAGCAATCGTACTCACGATGCGGCGTAGGCCAGAAACGAAATATCAGAACCCATCCGAGCAAGTACTTGTTAAACGTGCTGACCGGGTACGACTAGTGAAGATGCCTTCTGAACCAAAAGTGGAAAAATAAACCTGCACAACAAAGAACGTATAACCAGGATATTTAAAAAGAATGATTGCTCTATCTGACTATCTGGTGCTTGGCGCAATACTTTTTTGTCTGAGTATTGCCGGTATATTCATCAACAGAAAGAACGTGATTATTTTGTTGATGATCATTGAATTGATGTTGCTTTCTGTCAATATGAATTTCATCGCATTCTCGTATTTTCTTGAGGATACCGCAGGACAGGTTTTCGTTTTTTTTATTCTCACAGTTGCTGCTGCAGAAGCTGCCATTGGCCTTGCGATACTCATCGTCCTGTTTCGAACAAAACGCAGCATCAATGTTGATGATCTGGATGGGTTGAAGGGATAGTTATAGCAATGGAAACAATATACCTGGCTATACCACTGCTTCCCTTATTTGGCGCGATCATCGCAGGGTTGCTTGGGCTCAAGATTGGCCGTGCTGGTGCACACTGGATAACGATTAGTGCCGTTGGTATCTCGTTTTTGCTTTCGTTAGTCGTTATAAAATCAATCGTGATTGATGGCGCACCCGCCTACAACGGTACCGTTTATACATGGATGATCAGTGACGGAATTCGTTTTGAAGTTGGTTTTCTGATTGACCGGTTGACTGCACTGATGTTGGGCGTCGTAACTTTTGTGTCGTTCATGGTGCATATCTACACAATCGGCTATATGCGCGATGACCCTGGATATCAGAGGTTCTTCAGCTATATTGCCCTGTTTACATTCTCCATGCTGATGTTGGTGATGGCTAATAACTTCCTTCAGCTTTTCTTTGGTTGGGAGGCAGTAGGTCTGGTTTCATATTTACTTATCGGTTTCTGGTATACGCGTGAATCAGCCATTATTGCCAATCTAAAGGCATTTCTTGTTAACCGAATCGGCGATTTTGGTTTTTTGCTTGGAATAGCGGCCATCGTAATGTATTCGGGATCACTCGACTATGCCACTGTTTTTAACTGGGCACAGAATCCAGATGCACAGGCAATGACAATAGAGATCATACCGGGAGTTGAATGGCTGGCGCTCACCGTCATTAGCATCCTGTTGTTTGTTGGTGCAATGGCTAAAT